>JACDGP010000175.1 GCA_013821605.1 Herpetosiphonaceae bacterium | reverse complement strand
CGACCCCATACTGCTGTTCCATTGAGCCAGCCCACCGCAAAATCTTGTACGGGTCCCGCCTTGCCATTGGCATCGACCGGTATGCGCACGATCTTATAGCCCGTCGGCGCGGTGCGGTTCCACGAGCCGTGGAAGGCAACGAACAGGCTTCCTTGGTAGGCCGCAGGAAATTGCTTGCCAGTATAGAAGGCTAGCCCCAGTGGTGCCGAGTGCGCTTGCATCTCGACCGCCGGTTTTGCGGTCCCTTGACACGTATTGGGCGAACCATGGTCGGGGTCAACGATGCGGCCGGCATGACAGCGCGGCCAGCCGAAGTCGGCTCCATCGGCCAGGATGTTGATCGTTTCGGGCGGCAGATCATCGCCCAGCATATCGCGACCATTGGTGGTCGCCCAAATTGCATCACTGCTCGGTCGGAGCGCTAGACCAACGGCATTGCGCAAGCCTTTGGTATACAGCCGCCCGCCGCTGCCGTCGGCATTGTATTGCCACACGGCCGCCCGCCGCGGATCTTTCTCCTCACACACGTTACACGACGAGCCTACCGCCACATACAGCTTGCCATCCGTGCCAAACAAAACGGTGCGTGTGCGGTGGCCGCCCGTCGGTAAGTTGGGGATAATCACCTGCTTGGGGCCCCAGCCGTCGCCTTGGTGCTGGAAGCGATCGATCTGGTTGGTTTCGCCTACATACAGCTGATTATCATGGAAGGTGATGCCATGTGGCTCATCGAGCCCTTTCACCACTACTTCGCCGGCGTACAAGCCGTCTGCCCCAGCTGTCTGGCTGAAGCGTAGCACCCTGCCACCTTGGATATCGGTCATGTATACCCGCCCGTCTGGACCCAAGGCCAGACCGCGCGGACTCCCGAGCTTTTCGGCATACACACTAACCACAAAGCCCTGCGGCACCTGGACCGGCTGCGGCGGTGGAACGAGGGTAGCCGGGCTACTTGCGGTTGCGCTGCTGGTTGTGGCCTCCGTTGTAGTCGGGCTAGCTGTGGTTGCGTCGCCAGTTGTCACCTGCGAAGTGCTCGTCGCCAGGGTGGTAGCTGTTATCTGTGCTGCAGTAGGCAAGGGCAGCGTCGTCGGCGCGATGGTTGCTTGTTGTAAAGCTACCGGCGTGCGCGATCCGGTGTTACAACTGACTAACAGCAACGTCGCAAGCACGATCAAACCTGTAAAGCGTTTCAACATCTTCGTGTCTCTTGGCATCTTGGCGATTCAAATCGCTCCTGCATTGTCCTCTTTTCCAGTTTGCAGCGCAAGATTCGGGTAGATTTGCAAGGCCGGAGGGCGTAGTATAGAGGTGGGAGAAAGCTATGATGAGCATTGATCCGCTGTTAAGCAACGATATGAGCAAAGCATCCGACGAGCAGCGCTGGCACGCCGTGCTGGCCCATGACCAGGAAGCGGATGGTCGCTTTGTGTATGCCGTGCGCTCTACCGGCATCTTTTGTCGCCCATCCTGCGCCTCGCGGCGACCACAACGTGAGCAGGTTCTCTTTTTCGAGCAGCCGGCCTTAGCCGAGGCACAAGGCTTCCGAGCTTGCCGACGCTGCCATCCCTCAAGTCCGCTACCCCCGGAGCCGCAGCTTGCGTTCGTGGAGCAAGCTTGCAGCTATATCAACGAGCATCTTGATGCTCCTCTAACACTTGCCACGCTTGGCGCTGTGGTCGGCCTAAGCCCACACCATCTTCAGCGCACCTTCAAGCGGGTGATGGGTATTACGCCGCGTCAATACGCCGCCGCCCAGCGCTTGCGGGCGGTCAAGCAGCACATCAAGCAGGAGCCGACCGTTACAGCCGCGCTTTACGAAGCAGGCTACGGCTCAAGCAGCCGGCTCTATGAGCAGGTCCACGACCGCTTCGGCATGACCCCACGTACGTATCGCCAGGGAGGCACAGGTATGCACATTCGCTATACGATTACCGCTTGTCCACTAGGTCGTTTATTAGTCGCCGCTACCGAGCGCGGTATCTGTGAGGTCAGCCTCGGCGACTCCGATGCGCTCCTGGAACAAGCTCTGCACACCGAGTATCCGGCGGTCGATGTGGTGCGTGATGACGGCAGCCTTGACCAGTGGGTCGTCGCAATCCTTAAACATCTACAGGGCGAACAACCCCACCTCGATCTGCCGCTCGATCTCCAAGCAACTGCCTTTCAATGGCGTGTCTGGGAACTGTTGCGCGCCATTCCCTATGGCAGCACCCGCTCGTATGGAGAGGTGGCTCGGACGCTTGGTCAGCCCACGGCGGCGCGCGCAGTTGCCCGGGCATGCGCAACCAATCCGGTCGCGCTCCTCATCCCTTGCCACCGGGTGGTGCGTGAAGGCGGCGAACTGGGCGGCTATCGCTGGAATGTCGAGCGCAAGCGCGCCTTGCTTGCGCAGGAAGCACAGCAACAAGTCGAGGAAATGGAGGCAGTAGCATGAACGGCTTTGTACATTCTTCTCTTAACCGCTTAACGGAGGCGCGGGTCGGCCAGTCGCGTGAACGAACAGGTGGCCCACGCAGCCGTCCGCCGCGTGAGCCGCGTCGGAGCAACCGCAACACCGATAGCGCTGATGCCGATGTGTGGACCTCGGTCGCCGGTTCGCACATGCCGTTGGATACCATCCCCCACTGGCACTGGCGCAATCCACTCAACCTCCTGCCGTTGGTGTTGCTGCTGCTCCTACTGCTGGCCCTGGTGGCACTGCTGTTTTAGCGTCTGGCGGTATAATGGCCCCATGCAAAACTGGGACCTAATCGGCCATAGCTGGGCCGTCGATTACCTGCGCCACTCTACGGCGACCGGTCGGGGCGCACATGCCTACCTCTTCGCCGGCGCGACCGGCATCGGGAAAGCCTTGCTGGCACTACGGCTGGCCCAACGTTTGGTGTGTGAGACCAACGGGCCCGATCCTTGTCTGGTCTGTCGCGCCTGCAAACGGGTTGAGCATGGCAATCACCCCGACGTGCGCTGGAGTTCGCTGGCCCAGCAGTCCGCCGAAAGTAAAGAAGATACGAAGAGCCGCGAGCTTAAGATCGATACGGTGCGCGCTTGGCAGCACGATATCGACATGCGTCCTTATGAGGCGGCGCGGCGCGTCTTTGTGCTTGATGACGCTAATACCTTGACTGAGCAGGCCGCGAATGCGTTGCTCAAGACGCTGGAAGAGCCGCCGCCCTATGCCGTGCTGATCCTGATCGCACAGGGTGCAGGCGATCTACTGCCGACCGTCGTTTCGCGCTGCCGCGTGTTGAAGTTGCGCCCGGTTGGTCGCAGCCTGATTGCCGCTGCCTTAATCCAGCGTTTCAACGTCAGTTCCGGCGATGCTGAGCTATTAGCTGCCTGGAGTGGTGGTCGCATCGGTTGGGCGATCCGGCTCCTTGACCAGCCGGAGTTGATCGAGCAACAACAAGCGCGGCTTGATGTGCTGGCAGAACTACAGGCTGCCGGCCACGTTGCCCGCTTGAAATGGGCCGAAGAGCGGGCCAAAGAATATCGCAGCGATCATGAGGTCGTGAGCGACTGGCTGACACTCTGGCAAAGCTGGTGGCGCGACATCCTGCTGCTTGGGGCGCACTGCGGCGACGCCATCACGCACCTTGACCGGCGTGAGGATTTACAAGTCCTCGCCAGCGCAACCTCACTTGCGGATGCCCAACGCTTTCTTACACGCCTAGACACCGCCCGCCAGCAGCTGGCCGATAACGTCAACCCGCAGTTGGCGCTGGAACATCTGGTTCTACATCTCCCTTAATCTCTCCTTAATCTCTCCGCGAATTTTGCTATACTTACGATCTCATCGCTGTGGCGTCGCCACGGTGTTCGTTATAGATGCCTTGGGGTTATGCATATGGCTGTTGTTGTCGGAGTCCGCTTCAAGGACTCGGGAAAGATATATCATTTCGATCCACAAGAAGTGCCGTTGATGGTTGGTGATTGGGCGATCGTGGATACATCACGTGGCCCCGAGCTCGGCCGGATTGCCGCTGCGCCCGGCGATCTGCCACCGGATGAGTTGGTCGGTGAGGTCAAACCGGTTATACGCCGCGCTTCGCCCCACGACTTGGCCAGCTTGGCCCACTACGAGCAATATTTGGACGAGGCACTGGCAATCTGTGCCGAAAAGGTCAAGGGTCAGAATCTGCCGATGCGGATGGTTAAGGCCGAATATAGCTTTGATGGCTCCCGCTTAACCTTCTTCTTCACCGCCGACAAGCGGGTCGATTTTCGGCTGCTTGTGCGCGAGCTTGCCCGTATCTTTCACACGCGCATCGAATTGCGCCAGATTGGGCCACGTGATGAGGCCAAGCTGCTGGGTGGCATCGGACCCTGTGGTCGTGCCTTGTGCTGTTCAACCTTTCTGCCGGATTATGCCAAAGTGTCGATCAAGATGGCCAAGGACCAGGATCTGCCCCTCAACCCGGTCAAGGTCAGCGGCGTGTGTGGGCGGCTCTTGTGCTGCCTGTCATACGAGGAAGAGCAATACCTAGAGATCAAGGCCGAGCTCCCGCCGTTAGGAGCCTGGGTGCAAACCCCAGAGGGCCCCGGCGAGGTTGTGACGGTCAATGTCGTCCACGAAACCGTGACGGTCCAGTTGAACGTGGGTACCACCGGCGATTTCACAGCCGCCCAGATCAGCAGCATGACCGAGCAGGTTGCCATCGAAGCACGCAGCCGCAATGCCGCCGGTATCACGCCAGCCAGCCAGTTGCAGGCTGAGCTGGCTGCCGGATTGGACCCAGACGCGCTTGACGTACTGGCACGCCTGGAAGATACCCCGCGCGAGGTGGAGCGTCCTCACCCAGCGCCCCGCGCACTACGCCCGGAGGCGACAATTCTGCCCACCCGCGCGCCGCGCGCTCCAACCGGTGGTGGCCCAGTACCACCGCGTCCGTCCACACTCGCGACGAGTGGGCCTGAGCGGCCTTCATCTCCTGGACAAGACGCTGTAGGACAACGTGGCAACCTCCCTAGCGCTACGTCCGGAGCGCCGCTACGTCCAGACGACGTTACTCCCGCCGAGGGGGGGGTGAGCAAGCGTGTAACGAGTGCTGCTCCAGGTGAGGCACATGGTCGTCCGAAAGGGGGTCGTGCGCAACGACCGCGCGAGCAGTCCAGACGTCTAGGACCGGGAGCTAAAGCGAGTACTCGCTCGTCACAAGGTGACCAGCCGACTATGCCAGCGCCTGCTCAACGTGCAGGCGCTCCCATTCCACCCGAACGCCGCGCCATGCCGTCAACAGTCGAGCCCAATGACCAGCCATCCGACAAAGGCGAAGCGAGTCGCCGCCATCGTAAACGCAATCGTGGGGAGCGACCAAAGGAATGAAGCTGGCAACCGGGGTCGTAAACGACCACATCAGCTACCTTGACAATGGACTACTTGGCGCTGCGGGCTTTGGTAGCACGTATCTAGTGCGCGGTACTGAGCTTGCTATCGTCGAGACTGGTACTTCGCTCTGCGCGCCGGATGTCCTTGCGGGCTTGGCACAACTAGGGGTCCGGCCCACCGATATACGCCATATCGTGCTCACGCATGTGCATATGGACCATGCTGGTGGTGCCGGTACACTCGCCCGGCAGATGCCTGATGCCAACGTTTATTTGCATTCCTTGACGATCCCCCACCTGATCGACCCATCTAAGCTGCTCGCCAGTGCCGCACGCGCTTTGGGTGCCTTATTTCCGGCGCATGGCACGCTCGAGCCGCTCGCCAGCGACCGCCTCTATCCTGCCGAGGAGCTACGCTTGGATTTGGGTCATGACGTGGTCTTGCAGGCGATCTACACGCCGGGCCATTCACCGGACCATCTGTCTTACCTCGATCTCGCCAGTGGGGCCTTCTTCACCGGCGATGCTGTCGGCGTCGACTTGCCGGTCTACCGCTACCTCGGTCCGGTAACACCCCCACCGGCCATTGATGTGGATCTTCAGCAACGCACCTTCGAGCAGCTCTTGGAGTTGCCGATCAAGCAGCTCTTGTTCTCGCACTTCGGCCCCGCGCAGGCTGATCCGCATAGCGTCATTGAGCAACTGCGCGACCGCTATACGCAGTTCACGCAGCTTGTTCGTGCGGGAGTAGAAGTCGGCCATGTCGACGAAGCAGCCATCCTCCGCACCATGCTGAAAACCGACGATCTGCCCGACGATGCTGCGTGGGTACTGGCCGGCTGGATCAACATGAGCATCCGCGGCATGACACGCTATTGGAGCAAGCAGTAGCCAACATAACACAGGACTTCCCACTCTGCTACAATAATCGCCTGTGACACGGAGGATATAACGTGGCAATTCGCTTCGGGACTGACGGATGGCGCGCCGTTATCGGTGAAGATTTCACCTTTGAGAATGTACGGCATGTGGCCCAAGCGATTGCCGAGGTCGTCCTGCAGGATCATGCCCGGCAGCCCGAGCAGCCACTCCAGCCAGTGGTGGTCGGCTTCGATACGCGCTTTTTGTCGGATCGCTTCGCCATTACAGTCGCTAATGTGCTGGCCGCCAATGGGTTGCCCGTCTATCTCAGCAAGGCCGATTGTCCAACGCCCGCCTTGTCGTATGCTGTCAAATGGCTCGGCTGTACCGGCGGCGTTATGATTACCGCCTCTCATAATCCACCGCGCTATAACGGCATCAAATACAAAGCCGCCTTTGGTGGCTCGGCCATGCCCGAGGAGACCGACCGTATCGAAGCGATCCTGGCCCATAATCGTGAGCACGGCATCCAGCCGCAATGGTACGAACATACGTGGTTGACCGATGTTGTGCCGGGTCCAGGCGAGGTTGTGCGTTTCGATCCAATGCCAGCATACCTTAAGCATCTCCGTACGCTGATCGATTTCAGTGTGATCGCACGTTCCGGGCTGCGCGTTGCGGTTGATCCCATGTATGGGGCGGGACGTGGCTATATTGCAACCTGGCTACGCGATTTAGGCGTGATGGTCAACGAAATCCATGGCGAGCTTAATCCGGGCTTTGGTGGCCATCACCCAGAGCCGATCGGTCGTCATTTGCAACAGTTGGCCGACCTCGTGCGCCACGGCTCCTATGACGTGGGGCTCGCCACCGACGGCGATGCGGATCGCATTGGTGCGGTCGATGCACGTGGAGAGTTCGTTTCGCCCCACCTAATCATCGCGCTGGCGCTCCAACATTTGATCGGTCAAGGTAAGCAAGGTCTGGTCGTAAAAACAATCTCGACCACCCAGCTGGTCAACCGGCTGGCGGAAGTTCATCATCTGGAAGTCGAAGAAACGCCGGTCGGTTTCAACTATATTTGTGACTATATGCTCAAGCAACCGGTGTTAATTGGTGGCGAAGAGTCAGGTGGCATCTCGATCCTCGGCCATATCCCCGAAGGGGACGGCATCTTGATGGGTTTGCTGTTGCTCGAAATAATGGGCCGCGCGGGCAAGCCACTCCATCTGTTGACCGAGGCCATCCAGCAGGAGTATGGTCCCTTCGTTTATGATCGCATCGACCAAAAGGTACGACCCTTTTCTAAAAAAGCGTTGGTCGCAGCGCTCAAAGCGACTGCGCCCCGCGAACTCGGTGGTCAGCCCGTGACCTATATTAACGAGCGCGATGGCATCAAATTCCTGATGGAGGATCAGTCCTGGCTGCTGATTCGTCCCTCGGGTACCGAGCCCGTTCTGCGCATTTATGCCGAAGCGCCAACCGAAGCGCAGGTCAAACATTTGCTCCAGGCGGGCGTCGCCTTAGCCGAGCATGCATTGCCACCGGCAGCTTAATGACGCCGACCCTGTCATAGATGGTAATACGCGGCCCTCTTGCACAACTGCGTGATTAAGCAGACACTACAAGCAGGTGTTGAGAAGAACGGCAGCGTAAAGGTAGGGTGCTAGTGACCGAAACCGTTGAGGAACAAACTCCGGTGCCCCCACGTGGCTTGCAGGCAGTCGCGCGCGTCGACTGGCGACGGCTGTTTGGCTACGTCAAACCCTACCGGCTGCGTCTAGGTGTAGCGATCCTGTGCTTGTTTGCGTCGAGTTTGATGGGGTTGGTCTTCCCGCTGGTCGCCGGTCTGCTGGTTGACGCAATCTCCGGCCAGTCAACGGCCGGACGCTCGACAGTTTTTGGCGCGGTCAGCGAGTTCTATACCAAAGTGCTGCAGCGCAATCCGCCCCAGTTTCGCGGTGGCGTGCTGAACTGGGTCGCAATCATGATGTTGAGCGTCTTTGTGATCCAAGCACTCTTCAACTTCACCCAGGCCTATCTACTGACCTATGTCGGTGAGCGCGTCGTTGCCGATTTGCGTACCTCGATCTATGTCCACCTGCAAAAACTATCCCTACGCTTTTTCAGCCACAACCGTGTCGGTGAACTCACCTCACGTGTGACGAACGATGTGACGGTACTGCAAACGACTACGACCTCCAGCGTTGCCTCCTTGCTCCAGAATATCGTCCAGTTCATCGGTGGTTTGGCATTGATGCTCTTCTTGTCGCTCAAGCTGACCTTGCTGACGCTCTCGCTTGTCCCGATCATGCTGATCGCTGGTATTTTGTTTGGCCGGCGTATTCGCAAAGTCTCGACTGAAGTACAAGATCGTCTGGCGACGGCCACGGCGGTGCTCGAAGAAACCGTCTCGGGTGTGCGGGTGGTGCAATCCTTTGCCCGCGAGCACTATGAGATCAAACGCTTCCGCGAGTCGATCGAGGCTGCCTTCCAGTCGTCGATGCGCCGGACGCGGCTGCGTTCAACCTTCTTGCCCTTTATCTCGCTGCTCGGCTTTGCGTCGCTGGTCCTGGTCTTATGGTACGGGGGCCAGCAGGTGATCGCTAAGCGCTTGAGTTCGGGCGATCTGGTCTCGTTTTTGTTTTATGCTGGGACGCTCGCAGCGTCACTCGGCACCTTTACCGGTCTGTATTCGCAATTACAAGAAGCATTGGGCGCTACCCACCGCGTCTTTAGCATCCTGGATACCGACCCAGATATTCGCGACAAGCCCAACGCCTTGCCCTTACCTCCGATTGCCGGGCGTGTGCAGATGGAGCACGTTGATTTTAATTATGAGCCTGACGGTAGCGACGGTAACTCTGTCTCCGGCGAGCGAGTAATCGGTGCCGAAAAGCATCCCGAGGTACTCCACGATATTGTGCTTGATGTCGCACCCGGTGAGATCGTGGCAGTGGTCGGACCGAGTGGTGCCGGTAAAACCACGCTGGTTAACCTGATTCCGCGCTTCTATGATCCGACCAGCGGCAACATTTTGATCGATGGCCACGAGCTTCGTGATGTTAAGCTGCAGTCGCTGCGCGAGCAGATCGGCATTGTGCCCCAGGAAACGCTGTTGTTCTCCGGTACGATCCGCGAAAACTTGCGCTACGGTAAGCTTGACGCGACCGATGATGAACTGGTTGCCGCTGCGCGAGCCGCGAATGCTCACGAATTCATTGAGCGGCTCCAAAATGGCTATGATGCGGTGGTCGGCGAGCGTGGTGTTAACCTATCGGGCGGTCAGCGACAACGCATCGCCATCGCACGCGCACTCCTCAAAGACCCACGTATCCTCATTCTTGATGAGGCTACCTCATCGTTGGATGCCGAAAGCGAAGGTCTGGTTCAGGATGCATTAGAGCGGCTCATGCAGAATCGTACGACGTTCATTATTGCTCATCGCCTGTCAACCGTAAAGATTGCCTCGCGGATTGTGGTACTTGAGCATGGTCGTATCGTTGAGCAGGGTACGCACGCCGAACTGATGGCTCAGGAAGGGCTCTTCGCGCGCTTGTATACGATGCAATTTAGCGTGGACGACGCGGCGGAAGCGGTGGCGGTTGGTGCACCAACCGGTGGGTAAATGGCAAGATACAACCACGCCTGGATCATCCTAAAGCCTTGACCCTTTACATTTTAGCTGCTATCTTAGCTATAGAAATAGCTAATTCTTTATGTACCGAAGAATCAATACCTAACAAGGCGGAAGTGCTATGCCTAAGACTGTGACCGCGAGCGAGGCCAAGAACAAGCTAGGCTCGATCGTTGGTTGGGTAGTTGAGAACCAGGAAGAGGTGATCGTCGAGAGCTACGGCGAGCCTAGGGTCGTCATTATGTCGTTCGATGAGTACGAGAAGCTGAAGGCACTCAAAGAACAACAACGCCGGTGGGAGGCGCTGGATCAGCTGAGACGTCTCAAAGCTGAGGTGAGCAGCCACAACAAAGACTTGAGCGAAGGCGAGGCTATGGCCCTGACCGACCGTTTTGTGCGAGAGGTTATCGACGACATGGCAACAGAAGGCAAGATCAGGTTTGAGCGGGATAACTCCTGAGAGATGCGGGTTATTTTCGATACCAACATCCTGATCAGTTATCTCTTGACTCCGCAAGGTAGCAGCCCCATCAACATGATCGTTGAAGCTGCGATCGTTGGGATCTTTACCCTCCTCGTCTCAGCCGACCTCCTGGAAGAACTCAAGCGCAGGATTGCGACAAAGCCCTATCT
>JACDGP010000036.1 GCA_013821605.1 Herpetosiphonaceae bacterium | reverse complement strand
TGATCTTGCTTTCCCCCGGCTGAATCTGATCTCCTGGTATACCTATATGGTCGGCGGGCTTTTCACCATCGCCGTCGTGATCATGGGTGGCGTCGATACCGGCTGGACCTTCTACACCCCGTACAGTACCAGCTACACCGATACGTATGTCATCCTGACCGTGCTTGGCATCGGCATCGTCGGCTTTTCGTCGATCTTCACGGCCCTCAATTTCATTATCAAGATCCACAAAATGCGCGCCCCCGGCATGACCTGGTTCAGGCTGCCGCTTTTTATCTGGTCAACCTACGCGACCAGCATCATCACTATGCTGGCGACCCCCGTGCTGGCGATTACCTTGATCCTGGCGGGCCTCGAACGCATCTTCCACATCGGCATCTTTGACCCGGCACTAGGCGGCGATCCCGTGTTGTTCCAGCATCTCTTTTGGTTTTACTCTCACCCGGCCGTGTACATCATGATCCTACCCGGCATGGGTGTCGTGAGTGAGGTCATTACCTGCTTCGCCCGCCGCCGCATCTTTGGCTATAAATTTGTGGCCTTTGCGACCATTGGCATCGCCGTGATTGGTTTCCTGGTCTGGGGTCACCATATGTTCGTGGCCGGCCAGTCGGTCTACGCCAGTCTCGTCTTTTCGGTGCTGAGCTTTATCGTGGCGATCCCATCAGCAATCAAGGTCTTCAACTGGACTGCGACACTCTATAAAGGCTCGATCACCTTCAGCACGCCCATGTTGTATGTGCTCGGCTTCATCGGTTTGTTTACCATCGGCGGCTTGACCGGGCTGTTCCTCGCCTCGCTCGCGATGGACGTCCATTTGACCGACAGCTACTTTGTGATCGCCCATTTCCACTATATCATGGTCGGCGGCATGGTTATGGCCTATCTCGGCGGCATTCATTTCTGGTGGCCCAAAATCAGTGGCCGGCTGTATCCTGAGCGCTGGTCCCGCTTCTCCGCCGTCTCCATCTTTTTTGGCTTCAACCTGACCTTCTTCCCGCAGTTCATCCTTGGTTACCTTGGAATGCCGCGCCGTTACCATACGTATGCGCCAGAATTCCAGGTCCTCAACGTGCTGTCCACAGCCGGTGCCTCGATCCTGGCAGTGGGTTATCTGCTGCCATTGGCGTACCTGCTGTGGTCATTGCGTTGGGGCAAGCTGGCTCCGTCGAATCCATGGAATGCCATTGGTCTAGAATGGCGTACCACGTCGCCCCCTCCCAAGGATAATTTCGAGCAGACGCCCGTCGTCACCTGGGAAGCCTACGCCTACGAGTTGCAGGAGCCCGAGCATGCTTGAGCCACAACCCATTGTCGCGCACCAATTTGATGATCTGGCGCAACAGCGCGAGGCGGATCACCTTGGGATGTGGCTCTTTCTGGTCACCGAGGTCATGTTCTTTGGGGTCCTGTTCACCGCCTATACACTGTATCGCGCCACGAGCCCCCATGCTTTCGCCGCTGCCAGCCGGCACCTTAACGTCACGCTCGGCACCATCAATACCGCCGTCCTGCTGTGCTCCAGCTTATCCATGGCCTTCGCAGTCCACGCAGCCGAGCAGGGTCACCGCCGCCGCCTTATGCAATGTTTGCTGCTCACAGCCGGGCTAGGCCTCCTGTTTCTTGGGATCAAGGCGGTGGAGTATTATGAGGAATATCGTGAGCAACTCGTCCCGGCCCTCAACTTCACGACCGGCGAGCCCCATGCGGACAAAATCCAGCTTTTCTTCGTGCTGTACTTCACCATGACCGGCCTGCACGCCCTGCACCTAACGATCGGGATCGGTCTAGTAACCCTGCTGCTCATATTGGCATGGCGTGGACGCTTAACGGACGAGCATCACATCCCGGTCGACCTAATCGGCTTATACTGGCACTTCGTTGATATCGTCTGGGTCTTTGTGTATCCATTACTCTACTTGATAGATCGGCGACACTAATGAACGAAAAGCTCCGCTCCGCTTCCCCCCGTACCTATATCACCGTCTGGGCAACCTTAATGCTTCTGCTGCTTTTGACCTTTGGCACGGCCTACGTCAACCTGGGACCCTTCAATACCGTCGTTGCATTGGTCATCGCCCTGGTAAAAGCGCTGCTGATCATTTTATTCTTCATGCATGTGCGCTACAGCAGCCGCCTGACCTGGATCTTTGCCGGTGCCGGCTTCATTTGGCTGATCATCATGCTGGGTCTGACCATGAACGACTACCTCACACGCAACCTGGCCGGCTTTCCCGGTTGGTAGACGGCGTGGAAGAATGCGTATAGCGTCGAACAGTGGTACGAAGAACGCTTCTAGAGGGCAATAACCAGGAGCACAGACCATGTCAACTTGGGCAGTCGAGATCGAGTTACCGGATGATTTGGTCAGCAGGGCTGATGAGGACGACCTGCGAACCCAGGTTGCACGACGCGCCCGCGAAGCCTTGCTTGTGACCTTCTACGACCAAGGCCGGATATCAACCAGCCGTGCCGCCTCTTTGCTAGGAATCAGCCGCCGTGAGTTTCTTGATGTGCCCGGTCGCTACGGCGTATCTGAGTTTGACGATAATCTAAACGTTGTCGCCGAAGCACGCCTCGCCTACGCAGCAAGCAGCCACCAGAGTGGTTCTACGTCTGACGAACTCAACCGCTGGATACGCCAATAATTGCTTACATCAGAACTTTGCGGAACACAACCATATCATCGCCCGCCGCGTAGAAGTCGCGAATACGCGCCTCCTCCTCGTAGCCGCACTTCGCGTAGAACGTCCGTGTGCGCTCGTAGGTCTGTAGCCCTGACGTCTCGACCAGCAGCACCCGCTGACCACTCGCCTGCAGCGCATGTTCCACATGCCGCAGTAGCGCCGCTCCGCGCCCCTGTCCCTGACGATCAAGCCGCACGGCGATCATGGTCAAGTACCACGTCCGATCCGTCGCCAGTGCCGGTGCGTAGTAGGCGACCCCAAGCGGCTCATCCTCCTCGTCGATGACGCACACATGGCCATCGTCAATGTTGCCGCCGAAGTAGTCCGCCAGCATGTTGTCCAGAACCTCGGTTTCGTTCGCTGAAAACAGCCCGGCCGCTACGGCCAGCGCGATCACCGCCGCCGAATCGTCGCGCGTCGCCAATCGGATCAAGGAGACCTCCACGGGTATTCGTTCACAAGATTGATTCGTGTCTCCGCCACCTAAGCATGTCATTAACATTGCTAATGGAGAATACTCACCCGCTGCCCGGTTTGCACCGACTCAATTGCCCCAAAGACCATCGCCAAGCTCTTGATGTTATCGTGGCACTCGCCCATCGGTGTCGCACCGGTCCGTAGGGCCTGGACAAAATCCTGCAAGGAGCCGGCAATGCCCAGCGCCAGATTCTGTTCCAGCGCAGTGGTACACGTTTCCGTTTCCGCCTGAAAGCCCCCACTACCGGTCACAACCTCCGCAATAGGCGGCTCAGTCCCATCCCAAACAGCGGTACCCTGCGGTCCGACCGCTCGCCACTCACCTTCCCAGGAGGTAGACCGTCCCTCACTACACCAACTGCCACGGTAGGTATAGCGCAGTCCACCGCTCATCTCAAAGATCGCGGTCGCGCACGCATTGCCGGTATACCAACTCCAGGTCGGGTTAAACTCCTCACAATAGACTGCAACCGGATCGCTCCCGCTCAGATAGCGGGCTGCATCAAAGGTATGGATCGCCATATCCAACAGCAACGGACTAGCCATAGCATCGCGGAAGCCGCCGAAATGCGCGCCGATGTAAAAGTCGGAGTTGAGGATGCCCAGCGGACCAAGCTGATCTTTGATCAGGCGGCGGAAGGCTTGTAACTCCGCTTGGTAGCGCCGGCTCTGACTCACCATATACAGCTTACCCGCCTGCTCAGCCGCCGCAACCATCTCGCGCGCATGCTCCATCGTGTCGGCCATCGGCTTTTCGCCTAGGACGGGCAGACTGGCCGCCAGGGCCTGGAGTGTAACCCCGTGGTGTGCTTCCGGTATCGATACATCGACCACAAAGTCCGGCTGGACGACACGAAGCGCGTCAGCGAGATCCTCGCCTGTATAGCCACCAGTAAGTCCAAGCTCCTGGGCAGACCGAGCGGCCAGTCCAGGCTGAATATCTACCCAACCGGCCAACTCAACCTCGGGCGAGGCATCAAGATTTTTGGCCCAATTGCGACCCATGGCGCCCGCGCCTACCAACACTGCTCGTAGTGGTGTCATGATACCTCCTGAGCCTCATGCTGCGCTCCCTTGGGCGCAACTCGATTATCCGCCAATTCGAGCAACGCCACAACTGGCATGCTTGCACTTCAAGGCGCTGTTCCTGCTATGAAATCAGGCAAAACCGTGACGTGATGAGCGTCCGTAAGCAGGAGGAAACCAACAATGGCCCCTATTGAACGAACTGCCACTGGCGTGTGGCGCGGCGATATTAAAGGTGGTAAAGGCGAGATTGACAGCCCAAGCGGCGTACTACAAACAACACCCTTTACGTATGCAACGCGCTTCGAAAACGCCAAAGGTACCAATCCGGAAGAGCTGATCGCGGCGGCGCACGCGGCTTGTTATAGCATGGCCTTTTCCAACTATCTCAGCCAGCAGGGTCATGTACCGGACGAGATCGAGACGCAAGCGACTATCACGCTGGATAATGGCTCGATCAACAAAATGCATCTCGTGACACGCGGCCGTGTACCGGGCGTGGACGAGGCAGCCTTCAAACGCTTTGCCGAAGAGGCTGAGAAGAAATGTCCCGTGTCAAACCTGCTCCGCAACGGGCTTGCAATCACTCTGGACGCAACACTGATGTAGACAGCATGGACATGGCAAGCTTGCTAAGCTTGCCACGTCCGCCGGGGTTGGTTGATCAGCTCGCCTTATGCCTCATGCGGCTCTAGCACGATCACTGGGATCTGCCGCTTGGTCCATTGCTCATACAACGCAAAGCCAAGGTAGTAATCCATGGCCTTGCGCCACAACTCCGCCCGCTCTGGATCATGTGCTTCGCGTGCCACGTAGCTCTTGATGCTGCCCGCCCGGTAGACCGTGACCTGCGGATGCGCCCGCACATTGTAGTACCATGCCGGATGACGGTCGAGCCCGCCATTCGAGGCCAGTACGATAATGCGATCACTATCCGGGAGGAACAAGAGCGGCGTGCCACGGCGCCGTCCGCTCTTCGCCCCGGTGCTCATCAGCAGCAGAATTGGTTGGCCCGGCGACATGCTAAAGCGCCCGCGAGACAAACGCAGGAGTGGGCGATCAATTCGGGGTAGTACGTATAGACCGAACCAGTGGCCAAAACGGGAGACCAGAAAACGAGCGACAAGGCGCTCGGCTCGATTCATCGGTCGCTGGGGCGCAAGCATACCCGTGCCTTTCAACAGTGACGGATCGTAGTGCCAATTTGGTATGAGGCACCTGGCGAGAGTGTACCATAGGAGGAAGCAAAACATGCGCTCGGCATTACGGATCGGAGTTCTCGGTGCGGCTCCACTCGCGGCGGTTGCGCTGGTACGGCCAAGTCGTCGCATGGCTGATGTCGAGATAGCAGCTGTAGCAGCGCGCGACCCAGCACGAGCCCGCCGCTTTGCTGGCCGCTATGGTATTGCACACGTGCATGCGTCCTACACCGCCCTCATTGCCGATCCCGCGATCGACGCGATCTACCTGCCGCTCCCGAATAGCTTGCATGCCGCTTGGACGATCAAAGCATTACAGGCTGGCAAGCATGTGTTATGCGAGAAACCCCTGGCCGCGAATGCACTGGAGGCCACCGAAGTAGCGCGTGTCGCACATGCAACCGGCCGTGTGGTAATGGAGGCTTTCCACTACCGTTACCACCCACTCGCACATCGGCTCAAGACGATCATTGATAGCGGCGAGATTGGCCACGTCATGCACCTCGACGCAGAGTTTGGTGTCCCGCTGCTCCGGCCAAATAGCATTCAGTACCGCTATGAGCTCGGCGGTGGCGCGACGATGGATGTTGGCTGCTATGCCATCAACCTTATACGCTACCTTGCGGACTCGGAGCCGGAGGTCATCCAGGCCCAGCCACGACTCATACGACCCAACGTTGACAGATACATGGCCGCCAATTTCCGGTTCGCGGATGGCCGGACCGCTCACATGGTATGTGCGCTGCTCTCCACGCGGCTCTTGCGCTTGTCGGCCACAGTGCACGGGACAGTCGGGAAGCTGCACGTCACCTTTCCATTTTTGCCGCACCTATACAACCACATCATCGTACGGGGGCTCCATGGTGATCGCCACGAACATGTGGAAGGTCTGCCGAGCTATGCCTACCAGCTACGCGCCTTCGCTGATGCCGTCCGGATCGGTACGCCGGTCCCGACGAGTGCGACCGATGCAGTCAAGAACATGCAGGTGATCGATGCCGTCTACCGGGCGGCTGGGCTCCATTCCCGCGGCTTTTTGGCCGCTGGCTCAAACCAAAGCTAATGACTCAGCCAACGGCGCTGCCCACGCGATCAATCGCTCGTCGGCCATGAACCTGGCACTACATTGGAGACCGAGGGGCAGGCCGTCTGCGGCAAAGCCGGCCGGAAGAGTCAACGTCGGCAAGCCGGCGTGCGTCCACGGCAGATTCATGGCCGGGTCGCCAGTACGCTCGATACCAACCGGAGCAGGACCGATCGCGGCTGGCGTGATCCAGAGATCAACACCGGTCTCAGCCATCTGCGCCTCTAACTGACGACGTAGCAGTTGCTGTGATGCCTGCCCGGCAGCCGCTTCTTCGGGTCGCACCGCCTGACCATCATGGATCGCACCCGCAGTACGTGGCCGGTACAACTCCTGGTAGCGCGGGAACCAGTCCGCATGAACGGCCGCCATCTCTGCAAAAATAAGCTGCTGATGGCGCAGCGTGATCGCAGCAATATCATCGAAGACAGGTATATGCCGTATCATATAGCCGGCAGCAGCGAGCCTTGCTAGTTGCGTCTCGAACGCCGCGAGCGCCTCAGCCGACGCCTGTGCAAGATATGGCCCTGTGGGAACCCCGAGGACCGGCAGTGCGGTCCCGTGCGAAGCTAGTCGCTCCCAACCCGTGCAGAGCAACGATGCAGCGAGATCAAGGCCCTCAACATCTTGCGCAAACAAGCCTATGTGGTCTGCCGATGTCGAAAAAGGAATGACCCCACTGGTCGGAATGCGCCCATAGCTCGGCTTATAGCCCACGATTCCGCAATACGCCGCTGGGCGGATTACCGAGCCAACCGTCTGCGTACCCACGGCCAGCGGACAGAAACCCGCCGCAACTGCGGCAGCTGACCCACTACTCGATCCGCCCGGTGTATGGTCAAGGTTGACAGGATTGCGCGTCGGCCCCGGTTCAAAGTAGGCGAACTCAGTCGAAACAGTTTTACCAAGAATGAGTGCTCCTGCGGCACGCAGTGTTGACACACTCGCTGCTTCTGGACCCATAAACAGTTCTGAAGGTAGTTGCGAACCTGCCCGGGTCGGAAAGCCATCAACCCGAAAGATATCTTTGACGCCCACCGGGATACCATAGAGGGGAGGCCGTTCCGCCGGCGCCGGGTAGCGCTGGCGGAGAGATCCCGCCTCTCGCTGCAAGCGCGCACGACGCTCTGGCTCCGGCAGCAACGCTTGTACATCGGGCTCAAGCGCTTCGATACGATCACATAGAGCATCAACATACACATCAAGCTCCAACCTGCCACTGCACAAGGCGGTCGTGATCTCAGCAAGCTGTGTGGGATAGGTGGGCAATGGTAAATCCTCGTGCGAGCGTCAGGCGGGTGGTGCGACTAGCACCAAGGCGCTACCAGATCTCGCTACGTTTGGGAACCGACGTTCCTGCCTCCTCAAAACGGAACAAGCGCATCCACGCAGGAAAGAAGGTGCACACAAAAGCAACGCCTAGCATGCCCACCAAAGTCCCAGGTGAGCGGCGATAGCTCCAGATTGTCCAAGCCAACAGAATCCAGACAAGCATGTTAGCCGACGCAATCGCATAAACCCAGGTCGAGAACTTGTGCTGGTCAGCCACGAAGTCCATTTCTTCGATCAACGGATAGTGGGTCGTTTCGTCCATTTGCGACCGGAGGGCAACGACCGGCAGGAGGTTGCAAGAGATGATAGTCAACGCCCATACCGGCAATGCGTAGTGTTCTTTGTAGCGCCCTTGAACCATATAAGTTAGTACGAGTGTCGCTAAGATATTGCCGGTAGCACCGACGTAGATCGGCACCGGGAAGCGTCCCATATCTCGTAGGTCGTCCATCTCGTTCAAACGCTTTGGCTGCCGGTAATCTGCTTCCATACGCTCCTTATCCACAATCGTAGCCTCGCGACTGTTAAGTGGCTTGTGCCGGTGACTCGCTGGTCGTATTGTACGACAATTACGATATACACTGCGCCGGCAGCTATTACGTCTACACATGCTACAATACACAAATTACCCTGTTGGATTGTGTATCTTCCCAACATCCACGCACTGAGAGCATGTAGATGCGTATCGCTTTCCTCGGGCAGCCTGGCTCCCATAGCGAAGGGTCTGCGCTCCAGTACCGGCAGCATGACATGGAGCCGGTCCATTGCGCATCGGTCGAAGCGATCTTCATTGCCGTGCAGGAAGGTCTCGCCGAACGAGCTATGCTGCCGATTGAGAACTCACTCGCTGGCAGCATACACAGTAATTATGATCTATTACTAGAGTATCACCTCCACATTATTGGCGAACTCAACTATCATGTGCAGAACAGCTTGCTGGCACTGCCCGGAGTACGAGTTGCTGACATCAAACGTGTCCTCAGCCATCCCCAGCCCTTGGCGCAGTGCAGCAACTATCTCACACAGCTCGGTGTTGAACTGGAGGCCACTTCAGACACAACCGTCGGAGCGCGGCGCCTACGGGCTGAGAACCTATGGGATGCAGGCGCTCTTGCAAGCCGTCGCGCTGCCGAGGTCTATGATCTCCACATTTTGGCGGAAGGCATCGATGATGACGTTGAAAACTACACGCGTTTTCTCATATTAAGCCGTGAAGCCTTAATTCCGGCCGCAGATCAGCAGGCGAAAACATCGATTGTTTGTTCGCTGCCCCACCTTCCCGGTGCACTCTACCAAGCGGTCTCAGTCTTCGCTGGGCGGGGTATTAATCTGACGAAGATTGAGAGTAGGCCATTACGCGGACGCCGCTGGGAATATTTCTTTTATCTCGACTTTGCAGGTAGTCAAGCCAGCCCAACAGTGCGGGCCGCGCTGCACGAATTAGCGGAACTATCAACGTTTCTGCGCGTACTAGGCTCATATCCCCAAGATCTATCCTAGTAACATGCCCACCCATTCCGCCACCGCGATCCCCAGCCGACGACGATGAACCAAAATGAAGCGCAACTGCGCGGACCGCTAGGCCAGCGGGCCATCATTGTAGGCCTAGGACTGATCGGCGGCTCATTGGCTGCTGCGCTTAAGCTCAACGGATTATATGCCGAAGTCCTAGGTGTCGATACCGATCGCGGCATCCTTGCTGATGCTTTGGATCGCGGATTGATTGACGTAGGTGTCACCTTGCTGCACCCGGTCGTTGCCGATGCCGACCTGATCGTGCTTGCAACTCCTGTACGCCAAATCGTCGCTATCCTGCGGCAGATTGGTCCGGCGATAAAGCCTGGTGCCATTGTGCTGGATGTCGGTGGGACGAAAGAACAGATCGTCAGCGCGATGAATGCCCTCCCGACCCACGTTCAGGCCATGGGCGGGCATCCAATGAGCGGCAAGAACACCTCGGGGCTTGAGCATGCCGATGCCCAGGTGTTCCGAGACAAAATATTTATCCTGACGCCGACGGCACATACCTCGTTCACAACCCAAGCTTTCGTAGAAGATCTCGTGCTGGCCATCGGCGCTCGTCCCTTGGTTCTCGACGCGGTACAGCATGACCAGGTGGTTGCACTGATCAGCCACTTGCCGCGCCTGCTACCGCTCGCATTGATCGATGCTGCTCAAGCTGCTGGTGGTAGCCTTGCCTGGGCAGTAGCTGCGGGTGGTTTTCGAGAAAGCACCAAAAAGGCAACCGATAACGTTCCGATGTGGCTCGACGTGCTGCTCACCAATCCTCACGGCATTGTCACTGCGCTCCGTGCGATGCAGGAACAACTAGATAAACTGGCTCAACAGATTGCAGCAGGCGATGAAGTGGCGCTGCGTCAGAAATTGGAGCAGGCCGCGACGACCTGGAATGATCACTTTGGCACGGCAGACCCAGACGCAGGGCGGTAGGAACTACTACCGTGCTGATCCCTCCACCGCTGCCACACATGCGCGTGCTACTGCAGTGATCTGATCAAACGCACCGGCTGCGACCAGCTTATTCGAGACGAGATTGCCACCAATGCCCACCGCGACAGCCCCCGCCGCCAAGTACTCATGCGCGTTCTCAGCACTGACACCACCGGTCGGCACAAGCTTCAGAAAAGGCAGGGGTGCCAACACATCTTTAAGATAGCGTGGACCACCTTGTTGCGCCGGAAACAACTTCACCAACTCTGAGCCAGCCTCGTACGCTTCCAGCAGTTCAGTAGGCGTAAAACCGCCCGACAAGACCAACGTATTGCGATTAACACAGGCCGCAATGACCGGCTTGCGCACGGCTGGCGTCACCACAAACTGTGCGCCGGCCTCAATCGCCGCCTGTGCGTCTTCGACCTTTAATACCGTGCCCACGCCCACACAGACGGCATCACCTAAAGCGTGCCGCACCGTAGACACAGCGTCGATCGCACCCTTGCCCGTGAGGGTAAACTCCAGCACCGATACGCCGCCGCTGCATAGTGCTTTTGCGACATCGACCGCCCGCCGGTAGTCGTCAAGGCGTACGACCGCTACAATCTTATGCGTAAGGACTTCCTGAATCGCTGACATATAATCTTTACCTTGCTACATCATGCCGCTCTTGCGCCATGACCGCCTTCAACTCGGCACGTGACGTGAGCACCCGATCACCATGTTGTGCCAGTGCGATCGCCGCCAATGCCACCCCGCGCCGCAGGCCATCCCGTAAGTCACCGTCCAACACCCCATCTAAAGCGCCCGCAGCAAACGCATCGCCGCTACCAATACGATCCACGATCTGCACCGGCAGCGCAGGCTGTGCAATGAACTCCTCACCGATCAACAGCGCCGCACCTCGCTCGCTAAAGGTACAAAAGATTGCGTGCGCCCGCGTGAGTGCCTTCAAGCCCAACATGAGTTCGCGCGCCTCGCCTCCGCAGCCAAACAGCAACGTGGCATCCGCACTTTTGCAAAACAAGATGTCGGCTTTGGCCACGAGCGGACGAAGTTTTGCACCGGCCGTTGCTGCATCCCATAGCTTGGCTCGATAATTCACATCGAAGCTGACCATCACACCGGCTGTACGAGCGCGCCTGATCACCTGCACCAACACCTCGTAGCAGCTATCACTCAGCGCCGCCGTGATGCCCGTCAAGTGCAGCATACGCGTGTTGAGCAGATAGTCCCAGTCCACGTCATCAACGCTCATGTGCGCCGCCGCCGAGTCGGCGCGATCATAAATCACCTGGATCGCGCGTGGTTGCGTCGCATACTCGATGAAATACGTGCCAACTCGTTCGTTTGGCACACGCTTCACAGCCGAAACATCCACGCCATCGGCGCGTAAGACTCGCAACACGGCACCACCCAAGGTGTGGTCAGGCAAGCGGCTGATCCAGCCGCAACGCCGCCCCAAGCGTGCCAAGGCCAAGCACACATTACTTTCCGCGCCACCCACTTCAACATCAAAAGCACGAGCATCATCCAGCCGGATACCAAGTGGGACACTCAGCCGCAGCATGGTTTCGCCCAAGCTCGTCACGTCGAATTGCGGATTAGGCTGTCCGTTACTCATGGGCATGCACAAACAGGATGCATGCGGCTTGAGGCACCGCCGCGTGTCCAACCGGCTCCCCGAGTGCCTCCGCTCCTCCATCCACCGGCAGCACCGCAAGATCGCCGCTATATTGGTTGGACACCAAGATGAACCGGTCGTCCGGTGACACCGCAAAATTCCGTGGCCAATTGCCGCCACACGACGGCGTAGCAACGCCTGTCAACTGGCCATCCTCGCCCACATCAAAGACGGCGATGCTGTTATGGCCGCGATTCGAGACATACAGCCGCTCGCCCGCAGGCGAGAGGTGAATATCGGCTACGAGGCTTTCGCCTGTGCCGGATGGGATCGTAGGCACAAATTGCTGCTCCCTGAGTCTAGCGCTAGCAGCATCATAATCATAAACGCTGACCGTGCTATCCAGTTCATTCGCTACATACACAAGCCGCCGGTTTGGATGGAACACCATATGCCGTGGTCCTGAACCCGGTCGGGTCGCTGTACGCACCGGCGTACCCAGCTTGCCCCCGCTGTGATCGAAGTCGTACACGAAGAGTTGGTCGGTGCCTAGGTCGGCAACAATGATCCGTTGGTTGTCGGGTGTCCAGGTTGCCGAATGCGCGTGTGGACCTTCCTGACGCCCTGCAACAACACTGCTGCCATCATGCTGATCAAAGTCACTCATCTCACCCAGTGAGCCATCAGTCAGCACGGGAAATACAGCGACGGAGCCGGAGGTATAGTTGGTCGTTACCAGCCACTGCCCACGTTCATCAAGCAGCACATGACAGGGATCATCGCCATTGCTTGATCGATGGTTGAGCGGCGTGATCGTCACCGCTGCAGCATCCCTCTCAAAGCGCAAAGCCCATACGCCACCGGATATACCGCCTTGAGCTTGGTTTGTTTCACTGGTCGTATACAGCCAGCGCCCGTTGGGATGCACCGTCAGGAACGACGGATTAACAACGCCTGCCGCAGATCCACAAGGTGCGAGCGTTCCGCTCGTCTCGTCAAAATCAAAGGCTAGAATGCCAGGTTGATCCACAGTCGCATACCTGCCGACAAAGATCAGATGCTGTTGTGATGATGACATGTGTACTTTCACCCAATCACTTCTGACGAATTACCAGTTAGTCACCGAACCGTCACGTCGCCGTAGATGTGGAGCTTCCCAGAACTGCCAGCTTTGTGCCTCCGCCAACTTCTCGTCGAAGTCTACCCCCAAACCCGGTGCCTCAGGCACTGGCAAGGTAGTACCGACCAGTCGGGGCTGAACGGGGAACAAGAGGTCCGCATCATTGACCCCGGATTTACCATAGTACAAATTCTCAGTCTGTGTCACACGTACCTCCTGCCAAGCGAAGTTCGGCACAGCCGCAGCCAGGTGAATAGTAGCGGCCGTACAAATTGGCCCAAGCGGATTATGCGGCATCAGGTCAATATAATGTGCCTCGGCCCAGCCTGCCACTTTCATCGCCTCGGTAAAACCCCCGACGTTGCAAATGTCAACGCGCGCATAATCGGTCAGGTGACGCTCGATGTAGGGCAGAAATTGCCACTTGCTGCTAAACTCTTCACCGACCGCGAAGGGCACATTCGTGAGTTTTCGCAAGGCAGCATAGGCTTCGGGTGCCTCGTCACGGATCGGTTCCTCAATGAAATCAAGGGTGCCCATCGGCATGCGCTGGCAAAAGGAGGCCGTTTCAGCCAGCGATAAGCGATGGTGATAGTCAATACCGAGCGTAAGGTCGCTCCCGAGGGCATCGCGTACTTTTACCAGCCAGTCAGCGGTATAGCCGATAGTCTCACGGGGCTCAAAAACGTCGGCAGCCTCGCTCGGCTGCGCTGAAACCGGCCCGGTCCGGATCACCCGCCAGCCGTGAGACCATAGCAACTGCGCCCCTTCCAGCATCTTTTCTCCTGTACCACCCGGTGCCGTTGCAAAACAAGGGATGCTATCGCGGTGCTTGCCGCCTAAGAGTTGATAGACCGGGACACTGAGCGCCTTGCCCGCGATGTCGTGCAGCGCAATATCAATGGCACTCTGCGCCGCCAGCAGCACACGCCCCCCTTCGAAGTACTGGCTGCGGTATAACTCCTGCCAAATGCGCCCACGTCGCATCGGATCTTGCCCGATCAAGAATTCGCGAAAATGCTTGAGCGCACCGACCACCGCGAGCTCCCGCCCGCTGAGGCCCGCTTCGCCCAGACCATACACACCTTCGTCGGTCTCCACCTTAACGACCAGCTGATTCCGGTTACCTACCCAGATCGGATAGGGTTTGACATCGGTGATACGCATGCTTATTAATCCATATGGTGCCAGCCGAGCACTCGCGCAGCTTTGACACAATTAAAGAAGCCGGTCTGGCCGGATAAATCTCCTTGAATCGGTGTATTGGGAAAATGCTCACGCGCCAGATCGAGCGAGTTCTCCAGCATAGTTGTGCGCGGTGCAACAATGTAAAAGGCCTCGTGCCCAACAAAATCCGCCGTGAGCGCCAGCAAGCAGGCCCGACTCGCTTCATACAGCAACGTATAGGCCCACAAATGCCGAATGGTCATGAAGCCCACTTGACGTGCCATCGCTTCCGCACGCTCTCGGGTCTCCACCAGTCCATGGAAGCGCAGACTAGCAACGCTCATCTCCTCATAGCGCCGTGCAAAAGCATCGGCCTGCTGCTCCAAGACCCATTTGGACAAGCTGTACGGATCTTCCGCATAGGTTGGGTGCTGTTCATCAAGCGGAAAATAGTCGTAGCGCGGCGCACGGCTAAAGGCACCGCCAATAGCGTTGATCGAGGAAGCCAAGCAGACACGTTTGATGTTGAGCGTAGCCGCTGCACTCAGGGCATTATAGCTACTCACAGTGTTGTCAGCATAAATGACTGCATCGGGATACCCGCCTGGTGAAGGATGAGCTGCCAAATGCACCAGCGCATCACAGCCACGTATGCTTGCTACAAACTCACCAAAATCACGCGTGTCCGCGACCATTGCTTGAGCGCGCTGGGCAAGAGGTGGCGTTGCCATGGGCGGCAGCGCACGATCAATGCTCACAACGGTATGACCCTGCTCCATTAAGTATGGGACCAATGTATGTCCGAAACGACCATTCCCGCCGGTGACTGCAATTCTCATTATACCTTCTCGATTATGTACTCCACACTCTGTGGAGTTTGACGGACACACTCAACCTTCGCCTGCTTGACCCCTGGCATCCCCTGCCAACACCCCACTGAGCATATCATTCATGTGGGCCAGCATCAGCAAGCGTGCCTGTGGGACATTGCGATCACGTAGGGCCTCAGCAATCAAGAGATGGTAGCGCACCGAGCGCGCGGCCATCCCCGGATCGCTCGCCGTCAGCCTGCGGCTCGCCAGCAACAGATCATGCACACTCTCCATCATACGATACAGGATTGGATTACGAGCCGCAGTCACGATGTTGCGGTGGAACTGCACATCCGGCTCGACAAAATCAAGCCCTTGCCGAGCTTCGTAGTCCATCTGCTTAGCGAGGTCTTCGATCTCATCCAATTCAAACTCAGTTCCCCGCTCAGCAGCTAATGCTGCCAGCTCGGGCTCCAGGATGCGCCGGGTTTCGGCAAGTGCCACGATCATGCCCGTGCTTACATCCTGGAAGTGGTCGGTCAAGTAAGTCGAGGGGCGCGAACCGGTGACAAAAACACCACGTCCATGCTCGATCTTCACCAGTCCGATCGACTGGAGTGATCGTAGCGCCTCGCGCACCGAGGCCGTACTTACTGACAACTCTTTAGCTAGCCGCGTGATGCTTGGCAAGCGCCCACCGGGCAGCCACTCGCCCCTACGGATGCGTTGCTTAAGATCCTCGAACACGACTTGAAAGACGGGATTACTATGCACCACGGCAACGTCCTGTTGCGTTGTGGACGTCAAAGGGAGGCCCAGATCGGCAAGTGGCGTTATGTCGTATGTCATGTATGTCCGGTTCACAACACTGTGTCTAGGCGGAAGCAGTACGACTTCCACAACAAGCTGGTCTGCGTCTTATTTGAATGTAAGCTCCCAAATAGCACTACCCGAGCCGTATTCGAGCACATAGAGTCGATTCTCGATCATGACTTCACTGATTGGATATTTGAACTCGCGCGCTAGCTGCGTCGTAACGGCTTCATAGTTGTCACCTCGTTTCGTTAGCGTAAGGTGGAGCAAATCCTGGCCTTTATCGGTCAACGTGCCGGCCGCCGCGCCATAGCTCAGGACAAACGCACTCTGCGCATTGGACGTACTGCGCAAGTCGACCGGTAGCTTGGCATCAGTGCCAAATACGAGTCCAAGCGGCGAACGATGCGGCGTGAAGGTGTAGAGGGGCATATGCTCGGCACCAGCATCATGTTGAGTACCATCTTCGGCTCGAAATTGCGCCCCATCCGGGCCAAGATTAATGACGGGGTTTGTAAATGGGCCGGGGGGTTTTGGAAACCCAGTGTCATTACGGTAAGTTCCGGTTCGGACGGCCGTAAAGTCCTGTGACAGACGCAGGTCTTTGCTGCTATCATAGCCGGGGAACTGCTGGGGGTTATCCTGGTTTCCGAAACGCCACGGAAAGCCATAATGGTGGCCCTCCCGTAGCCAGTTTAGCTCGTCGGGGAAATCTGCATCAGGACCGTTGTCGATCGCGAATAAATCACCATTTGGCGCGAACTGTAAATCAAAGGCATTACGTGTCCCACGCGCAAAAATTCTGCCCTGGGCAGTCAAGGTCGCATCGTCATTGGGCAATACCAAGTCGGTCGCCTTAGCCGGCAGCCGAAATATTTTAGCTGTAAGGGCTACATCGCGGGTGTCTGGGAAAGAGCCCGTATTACTTTCCACTTCACCGTGATCAGTCCGTGATCCCGCATTGACGAAGATCCATTGACCATCGGAACTAGCGACAATACCATTCCACAGATGGTCAAAGGGCGTCGCACTCAGAGGATATGGCTCCGTCGTCGCCAGGGTTGTCCATGTAAAGCCACCTGCAGCTGTCGTCACACCCTTCCGGATAAGAGCCTGCGTTCGGTAACGCCCAAACTTGCGGTTCGCGACGATAAACAGTGTGCCATCCGGCCCAAATGTCATGCCTGATGCAACACCATCAGTGAAGACGTCAGTCTTCTGCACAATCTGTGTCGCAGTCGGAGACGGACCGATGTCCACGCGCGAGATACCATCACCCGGATTTAGGAAATACAGCTGACCATTGACTGGGTTTCGCGCGAGCTTGACGCTGCCACTATTGACGTCAACAATTTTGCGCAAAGAGATACCAGTACGCAACAGAACTGGCCCACCTGCAATTGGCTGCTGTTCGGCTGTTGTCCCTGCGGCAGCTGTTGCACCTGTGGTTGGCGCAGATGTGGTTGCCACGACGGGAGCGGTCATTTGAGCAGATGCTGTTTGTGTGGGAGTTGTGGCTGCAGGAGTCGATGCTCCCCCTTGACATCCCGTAGCAACCATCACCCCTATGGTGACCAGGACGAAGGCGCGCAAGCTTGGGCCATAGTGCAGGCGTCGGGATGAGCACTGCTTAAACATGTTACTCCTTGATTGTGCTAAAGCTGGCCTGAGCGGCTTGGAACGTCTGGTGCATCCAGGCGCCTTGATGATGAGCGTCGAGTGCCAGGACGCGCTCAAAGTGGGACTGAGCCTCGGCCACGTTTCCCAGACCTAGTTGTCCCAACCCTAGCATGTAGTGGCAATGGATATGGTTGCGCTCGTTCAGATCTTCGTCGAAAACGAGAAAGGTGGGCAGCGACACTGCAAAGTAATCCATATGCACGTCATCATTCAGATGCGTCTGTCCATATGCCACAAGCTTGCGAAACACATGCTGCGCCTCGGCCTCACGCCCCAATTGCTGCAGGGCTAGTCCTTGGTAGAAGATCATATCTGGCGGCTGGTCATTGTAGTATATTGCTGAGGTCGGTTCACTTAAGCCCACAGATGCCTGCTCATAGCACGTATGCGCGCGGGCGATGTCACCCTGGCCCTCATACGCCAGACCAAGGTAGTACAGGATATTGTTTTCCTGTGCGTTAGGCAGCTTGCCCTCACCTAAATTATGTGGATATACCCGGGCCTGCTCAAGCCGTTCTGCCGCCGCTAGGTACTCCCTGGCCGCCATCAACTTCCGCGCTTGCGCCACAAGGTTGATGACGTACTGCCCGGTCGTCTTACCTTCACCACCTTCCCATGGGTGGAACTGGCGCTGTATTAACATGGTGTAGGCCGTCTCGTAATGGCCCAGCATATTAAGCAGCGTGATGTATTCGATGGTCAAGTCGTCGCGCCGTTCAACCAGATCGAGGTGCTTGTGGAGCCGCTCCAAGCGTGCCTGCGGTAAACTGTTAAATTTCTTCTCCAACTGGTCAAGCTCAAAGAACACACGTGCATCGTCCGGGTTTAGCGCAAAAGCCCGCTCATAGGCTGCTCGAGCATGCTCAAAGTCGTGCAGCTTATTAACATAGGCTAAGCCTAAATTACGATGGGTCGTTGCGAAATCCCGGTCAAGTTCGCGCGCCCGTTCCCAACTCTTAATTGCCTCATCGTAGCGCCGGTGCGCATACCAGAAATTGCCCAGGTAATACGGGGCACGAGCATCCATTGGACAAATGGCTTGTGCATCTTGGAGTGCCAGGACACTTTCCAAACGATGTGGGAAGCAATAATCGGGCGGCAGCGCGTTGGCCTGCTGGAAAATGGCCTGCGCATGCGACGTAGCACCTTGCTGCAGATAACACGCTCCCAGGAAATACATTGCCAGCGGATCGAGTTGTGGTATGGCTTCGAGCAGCATGATCGCATCAGCAAGCAGGCCAGCATGCATGTAATCAAGTGCAAGGGCAACATAGGTATCACTATTGCCACGCGCCAGCCGTACGAAGGTCGGATCATCAGTCAGCAATCTGCGCTCCCACAGCGCACCCCAATCGAAAAGATCGAGTTCCAGGGCGTGGAGCGTTGCTTGTACAGCTTCATCCGTTCGGCCTACATACCGTAACAAAGCAATCTTGAGATGGTACGCCTGGTGGTGGCTCCCGTTGCGGCGAAGGGCATTGTTCGCCAGCTCCAGCGCTTGCTCCATATCGCCAAAACGTGCTGCCAGCCGTGCAAGCTCAAAGTACCCACTATCCTGCCAGGCAGCATTCCACACTGCCTTATAGAAGGCATCAAAGGCTTCACGGTACCGCCCTTGCATCTTCAACGCTAGCCCATGATTATAGAATGGTTCGCCGTCATAGGGATTTGGGTTGCGCCGCGTCAAGCTCCTGATCGCTTGCCGGAAAAACTGTTCGGCCTCACTGAACACACCTCGGCGGTAAAGCAGCAAGCCCAGGGCGTTATTACAGCGGCTATCGTAGGGATCACGGCGTAACGCTTCTTGGTAGTATGGCTCCGGCGCATAGGTAGCGTGACGGTATTGCTCCAAATGCAAGCCCTGGAGAAACAATTCTTCATTCGAGGCAATGTCGCTTGGTAATTTGGCGGCCTGAGCGGGTGCAGGAATGACGGTTTGCTCACGCGGTAAAGGGGTATAGGTGATCAACTCGTGCTTGGTCTGTGCATCGCTTACCCGTAGTGTCACCTGCTCCGGTCGCACATCTTCTGCCACCGCAATCGCCTCGATCAGCGCCTGCTCCGGCGAAAGCAGCCTGGTCGTTGTCCAAAGCAATGCCCGCTCATGCCACAACTCCACAGTGGCTTGGCATGGTCGGGATAGGTAGACGCCAACTGCGGCACGACCGGCACGAACTTCAAGCCTTACCAATACATCCTGACTCGCGTTTTGGGGCGGCCCGATCAGCTTATAAGGCATGAATATGTGTGTGAAGCACTTTTCTTCACCGGGCATCAGCCATGAAAAATCAGGCTGATTATCCGTGAATGCTCCACACATTAATTCGATATAGGGACCATCCTCATCGGTGAGTTGACGATCCCAAGCCCGACCAAAATCGCCGTTACCCCAGGTCCATTGCTTCTTGCCAGGCACGATATGATGATTCGCCACGTGCAACATACCGGCCTGCCGCCCGTGGTCATAATGGCCCACGAAGTCAAAATCGGAGTGATACGCCATATAAGACGTCGGCACAGGAATGTTCTTGTAGCGCGAGATGTCCGTGCCCGGCGCGTAGTTCACCTTGTAGTAGGTGCCGATCGCTAAGGGGAAATCGCTGACATCCCGTTTGCCGTGGTCCATCACCGCATGCACATCAGGCGGGAACACCGATTGGTAGTCGTCATTAACCGCGACCGCCGGGTTCGCCCACCACAGGAACGTCTGTGGTTCGCTCGTGCGGTTATAGAGTTGTACGTTGATCTCAAGATATGCACGATCAGGGTGGAGCCTGAAGCCGTGCATACCTTTCGTGAAAAACATGCGCTCGATTTCCGAGCACCACACCGTTTTGCTCCCGTCACTATTCTCAACGATGCGCCAGTCCACGGGGCTGAACGTGCTAGGACGGTGGTGTTGCGGCCAGTTGAACTCGATGCCGCCCGAGATCCAGGGTCCGGTCAACCCCACGAGCGCTGGTTTGATAACGTGGTTATAATAAATGAAGTGATAAGCGTTAGTCTTATCCTGCGCCATCTGGACTCGACCACCGAGTTCGGGCAGAATCATGATCTTGAGGTAGCGGTTTTCGAGGAATAGCGCGGTATAGGGTTGGTCGGTCTTTTCGTCAAAGACGCGGTCAATCACCGGATAGGGATAAACAACCCCACTACTCCCTTGATAGACACGCTTTTCCAGAAACATCGGGTTTTTATCAGGTTGCCCGACACCGTATGTTAGAAGATGAATAGTTTCAGCCCACGCATTGACAGTATCAGGTACACTATCCGGTGTTGCTGCCATGTCTACAATTCCTTAAAGACATATGATGACTTACCGGCAAGCCGTCAGGTGACTAGTTGACACAGGGCTGGAGGTCAGTTAGAATTGTAGCACCGCAGGGAAAAAAAGGCAACGGCAGTCAAGCTAAGGAGGTGCGATCCCACGAGCACTCATCAGATGTCTAGTCGCAATGATGGCAGGCTAAACAACCCCTAATCCGTCCGAGGAGACGTAATCGACGATGATCAGACTAAAGTCCCTCACCGCAGTCGCAATTTTGATGATGGTTCTGGCAGCATGTGGCGGTACGGCTGCACCGGTTGCGCAAAGCACAACGGCACCAGCTGCAACGCAGGCACCAGCTGCAACAGTAGCTGTCGCGGCAACGACCGAAGCGCCAGCCGCCACCATGGCAGCAGCAACCACCGAAGCCGCAACCATGGCGGCGGCAACCACCGAAGCCGCGACCATGGCAGCAGCAACCACCGAAGCCGCGACCATGGCGGCGGCAACCACCGAAGCAGCTGGCACAACCATGGCAGCTACAACAACTGAGACTGCCGCTGCCGCAACCACCGCTGCCGCTGCCGGCAGCGCAACTACCGCAGGACCCGCAACACCCACACCGGCACCTATTTCTGCAGGGCCTCTTAAGGATGTTCCACGCAACCAACAGCTCATTCTAGGCTGGAGCATTGGTTCGCCAATCGGCGTGACCAACCCATGGGCTTCGCCGGGCTATACACATCAAGAAGGCAACAACATGATGTGGGAGGCGTTGGCCTACTACGGCATCTTCGCCAGCAAAGATATCCCCTGGCTGGCCGAGAGCATGACCTATAATGCAGACTTTACGCAGCTCAAGATCAAGCTCCGCAAGGAAGCGATGTGGAGTGACGGCCAGCCCGTGACCTCCAAGGACGTCGTCTATACCTTCGAAGGGCAGATGAAGAACAACAAGCTGGGGTATAACGGGCAGTTCGTGCAGTTCGTCAAGGACGTCAAGGCTGATGACGACCAGAACGTTACCGTGAATTTCAAAGTGCCCGCGCCACGATTCAAATACGAAGTGCTCACGTTCAAGTTCGATACAGGTATCGCGATCGTCCCCGAGCATGACCTCAGCAAGCAAAAGGATGTGAACGCCTACCAGGGCGGCTTGGCAATGCCGCACTCCGGCCCGTATAATCTCGTTCAATGGGACAAGAACCAGAAGATCTATGATGTGCGGCCGGACTGGTGGGCCATCAAGGCCGGCATTGCGCCCCTACCCGCCGTCAAGCGCATCGTGTATGTCAACATCGGCGGTCAGGTCGGTGCTGGTATGGACATCGTTGCGCAGCGCTTAGTCAACAATGAGATGGACTCGTCGCTCGACATGCGCAGCTCAGTCATCGGGAACATTCTCAAGCAGAACCCGAAGATCACGAGTTGGACCGGCAATGCGGCACCCTATGCCTATCTGGACTGGTGGCCGAACTCCTTGTGGATGAACACGCAATTGGCACCCTACAACGATCCCAACGTTCGCAAGGCAATGAGCTTGTCGATTAATCGCGACCAGATCAACGAAGTCCTTTATGAGGGCTCGAAGATCGCCTCGATCTATCCCTTCCCGCTGTATCCCAACTTGCAGAAGTTTGCGGATTCGCCGGCGGTCAAGGCACTTGAGGCGAAATACAAGCCGGGTGCCTTTGATCTAGACCAGAGCGGCAAGCTGATGACTGCTGCAGGCTTCACAAAGAACGGCGACGGCCTCTGGGAGAAGGACGGCAAGACCGTCTCGGCCGTGATCAACGGCTTCGAAGGCATTCACAGCGACATCGCCCCGGTGCTGGTAGAAATGCTGAAGGCCGGTGGCTTTGATGCCAGTGTCAACTTCGGTACGGATTCTGGCCAGAACATGGCCGACGGTAAGCCAGGCCTCTATCTGTTTGGCCATGGTGCGAGCACGGTCGACCCGTACGCCGCCTTCGAGTTGTATGTAAGCCGCTTCAGCCAGCCCAATGGCGTTGCAGCCGGTGGCGGACGCTGGTCGCGTTACAAGAACCCGGAATATGACAAGATCGTCGATGCGATGGCTCCGCTGTCCGCAGATGATCCGAAGTTCCAGGCCCTCGCTGTACAGGCCATGGAAATCTACTGGCGCGATACCCTTGATGTGCCGGTTATCCAGTGGCTGCATCGCATCCCGTACAACCAAACCTATTGGACGAACTGGCCGTTGGCCACCAATGTGGCAAATGGCGAGAACGGTGCCTTCTGGGCGCACACCGGTATGTTGGTGGTGACCAATCTAAAGCCGGCAAAGTAATACGCTGGCTGACTCGCGATCATTAACGGAGGTTACGTGAGACCGTACGGTCTCACGTAACCAGATATTTCTCAACTTGGTCGATTGCTAGGTACCACCGTGTGTGGCATGACCGTGCTGTCTCTGCCGTAGGTATCTGAGCGCTGAGAGAGGAGAGTCAATGTGGCCTTTGCAAGATTACTCATAAGGCGTCTACTTTTTCTATTAGTGGTGATTTGGGCCGCCTCAACTATCACATTTTTCGTTCCACGACTATCCCCACGCAATCCGGTGCGTGAACGCTTCGCTGCACTGGCCCGTAGTGGTGGCTTCTCGCCGACTGACCTTGAGAAAATCATCGCGGCATATAACACGAAGTTTGGCTTCGATAAACCCCTGTGGCGCCAATATACCGACTATGTAGGCAGTCTCGCGCGCCTTGATTTGGGCCTGTCGGCCAACCAGTATCCCAAAACTGTGATTCAGCTTATCCAAGAGTCACTACCATGGACCATTACATTACTGCTGACGACGACGATTCTGTCATTCATCATCGGCAACCTGCTCGGCGCCGTCGCTGCTTGGCCGCGTGCACCCAACTGGTTACGTAGCATTGCTACACCTTTTATGCTGCTCCAGGGCGTACCCCCTATCATTCTTGCCGTTTTACTCCTCTTCTTTCTCGGCTTTAAGCTGAAGTTAGCCCCGCTGGGTGGTGCCTATTCCATCGGAGTTATCCCCCACTTTTCAGCCACGTTTGTCTGGGACCTGTTCAAGCACCAGATCCTGCCGGCCCTCTCGCTTATTTTTGGTTCGGTCGGCGGCTGGGTGTTATCGATGCGTGGCATGGGCGTAACCATTCAGGGTGAAGACTACGTCATCTTTGCCGAACACAAAGGCTTGCATGGTTTTACGATCTTCCGGGACTACTTTCTGCGCAACGCACTGTTACCACAGGTCACCGGCTTGGCATTAGCGCTGGGTAGCGTGATAACCTCGGGTATTCTCGTTGAGGGCGTATTTGGTCTGCCGGGCCTCGGCTCTGTGTTGGGGGCCGCGATTCAGTCCAACGACTTCCTGGTGATCTACGGAATTGTGCTCTTTATTACCGTTAGTGTGGCGACGATGATGGTCATCGTCGAGTTACTTTACCCGCTCCTTGACCCACGCATTCGCGTTTAACAAGTTTAACAAGAGAGAGTTGCGATGACCACGATTGCCATTTCTCAACCCCGAGTCCAGCAGCGAAGCCGCATGGGCCAGATCTTCCGCTATCTACGCCGGAATAAGAGCCTAGCAGTCGGCATATTCATCATTTTTTTGCTTATCGCCTTCACCGTGATCGGCTTGCTCACGATTAGCCCGTCGAAGGCCTACCCTCTGCAGGCGGCGTCGAAGAAACCACCGAGCTTAAAATATCCGCTCGGCACCGATTTCTTCGGGCGTAACCTGTATGCTGCTATGGCCGTCGGCATGTGGCAAACCGCGCTGATCGGCGTACTGGCCGGTGCAATCGGCACCATGATCGGCGTCGTTCTTGGTTTTACCTCGGCCTATTTCGGTGGACCCCTTGACGCGGCCATCAAAGGCATTTGTCAAATTTTGACACCGATCCCTGGCTTCTTAATACAAGTTATTATTGCCGGGTCGATTGACAAACGCTCCGTGACTATCTACACGATGGCCTTTATTGTTGTGTTATTAGCGTGGATGGGACCGACGCTCGTGATCCGCTCACAGGTGCTCACGATGAAAGAGCGCCAGTTCGTCTCGGTGGCCAAACTATCCGGGGTGGGCCCCATGGGCATCATTTTTGGGGAGATTATGCCGAACTTGCTGCCCTTCATTGCGGCGGCATTCGTGGGCCAGGTCTTTTATTCCATCTTCGCCTCGTTCTATCTGGCAGTGCTTGGTCTCGGTCCCTTACGCGAACCGCTCTTGGGCAATATTATCTGGTCGGCCAATGGTCAAGGCGCATTCTTCAATGGCTGGTGGTGGTGGCCGATTGAGCCGGCGGTGGCGATGATTCTCATTCTCGGTTCGTTGGCGCTCATCAACATCGGGCTCGACGAGGTAGCTAATCCGCGCGTCCGCAAGGCGGAGTGAAAGGTATTTATGACCACCGTTCTGCAGGTCAATAACTTACAGGTCACGTACTACACCGACTCGGGCCGTGCACGTGCGCTGGATGGTGTCAACCTGACGTTGAACTCCGGCGAAAAGCTGGGGCTGGTCGGTGAGTCGGGCTCAGGCAAGAGCACGATGGCGCTCGCTATGATGCGTATGATCAAGCTGCCGGGCCGCATCGAAGGTGGTCAAGTCATTGTTGACGGCAACGACCTTATGGCACTCTCCGAGGAGGAGATGCTTAACGCTCGTCTCAGTGAGATCACCTACATTCCTCAAGGGGCCATGAACTCGCTCAACCCGGTTATGCGGATTGGCGCACAGATGGTTGACGCCATCAAAGCCCATGATTCTAAGTCGTCCAAGTCAGCCATCGAAGAGCGCTGCATGGAAGCACTGGAATCAGTTGATCTCGGGCGCAACGTCTTCAGAATGTTTGCGCATGAGCTCAGCGGCGGCATGAAGCAGCGTGTATGTATTGCAATCGGCATTCTGCTCAAGCCCAGCGTCATCATCGCCGATGAACCGACCAGTGCCCTTGACGTCGTGACTCAGCGCCAGGTCATGGAGACGATCGATCGCGTCCAAAAGGACATCGGCTGCGCGGTTATTCTAATTGGCCACGATATGGGCCTCATGTGCCAGTTCGTTGACAAGGTGGCCGTGATGTATGCCGGACGGCTGGCCGAAGTAAGCACCGTGCGCCAGATGTTTAGCGACCCCAAGCATCCCTATGCCCAGGCCCTGATCAGCAGCTTACCAAGTCTGGAGAACAAGGGCGTGTTTCACGGCATTCCTGGCCTCGCGCCGTCATTGTTACGCTTACCCAGCGGTTGCACCTTTCATCCCCGTTGCCCGCACGTCATGGAAGTGTGCAAGACAACCGTGCCCGCGCTGAGGACCGTGCCCGGCGGAGCACAGGTTGCGTGTCATCTTTATCCAGAAAAGGCGTAACCATGGCAGCATTACTAGAACTGAACAACGTCACGAAGACCTACTCGCGTGGTCTCGTTTCGAGGAGTTCGACAACGGCCCTGAGCAACGTATCGCTCAATCTTGATGAAAGCGAGCCAACGATCCTTACGGTCGCTGGCGAGAGCGGCAGCGGCAAGACCACGTTAGCGATGCTGTTACTGGGCTTCATTAATCCAACGTCTGGCCAGATCCGCTACAAAGGCCAGGACATCAACCAGCTGCGCGGCGAAGACCGTTTGACATTTCGTCGCGAAGTCCAGGCGGTGTTCCAGGACCCGTTCGCGGTCTTCAACCCGTTCTATACCGTGGATCACTTATTATCAGTTCCGATCGAACGCTTTAAAATGGCAAAGTCCAAGAACGAAGCGCGCGAAAAAATGGAAGAAGCGCTCACGGCCGTCGGTCTTCGGCCAGAAGACACGCTGGGCCGCTTTCCCCATCAACTGTCCGGCGGACAGCGTCAGCGTATCAATGTAGCGCGTGCGCTGCTGCTCCGACCCAGGCTCTTGATTGCCGATGAGCCGGTATCGATGGTTGATGCTTCACTCCGCGCCAACATCCTGGAAACGCTGCGCACCCTGCAAAGAAACTACGGTGTCTCGATCATCTATATCACGCACGATCTGACCACGGCGTTTCATATCTCCAAGTCAATCATAGTGTTGTATCGCGGTGGCGTGATGGAGGCAGGGGATGTCGACACGGTCATCAAGAATCCGCAGCATCCATACACCCGCCTGTTGATTGACTCGATCCCCTGGCCCGATCTTAACCGGCGTTGGGGCGAGACCGAAATTAAGGCACGCGAGTCCGAATTAACCAGTAAAGGGACGGGTTGCAAGTTCTTGGGACGCTGCCCATTTGCTATGGAGATTTGCCAGACCCCACCGCCGTTGTTCCAACTCAGCGCGCATCAGGCAGCATCTTGTTTCCTGCACGCCAAAAGTCCGGAAATTGAACCGGAGCGGTTATCGGAGTTATTACCGGCCTAGGGTCGGGAAATAGCATCTCGTCAAGACCGCAGCCGCTGCACCCAAGAACGTACGGAGGCGGCGGGTGTTCACATCAAAGTGGTAAGGGTAGACCACGTGCCGCCATATGTGGCTTATCACATGAGGCGGCATTTCCATGAGTTTCATTAAAGGGAATAGATCACAGATGATTCAAATTGCAGAGTTTCTCCCGCCGACGCCATCGCCGCTGTGGAAGTTGGCCAAGCAAGCCGGTGTGGATTGGGCGGTTGGAGGTTTACCGTTTGATGATGCTCGGAACGGCATGGATGGGCCATGGGATTACCAGCCCTTGTTACGCATGAAGCAGGGCTATGAAAGCGCTGGCTTCAACGTAGCCGTGATCGAAGCGCGACCACCGTTGAATAAGGCGAAGCGCGGCTTGCCAGGCCGCGACGAAGAGATTGCAACGGTGTGTGCGCTGCTGGAGAATATGGGCAAGCTCGAAATTCCGGTGTGGTGCTACGAGTGGATGACCGACTTCAACTGGCTGCGGACCAACACGAGTACGCCATCCCGCGGCGGGTCGGTCGTAACAAGCTTTGACAAAACGCAGGTGGAGACGGTGCCCCTCAACATTCTCGATCCGATCAGTGAAGACGAGTTATGGCAGAACCTTGAATACTTTCTGCACAAAGTGCTGCCTGTTGCTGAAAAATGGAATGTCAAGCTCGCGATGCACCCTGATGATCCACCGCTTTCGCCCATCCGTGGCATTAGCCGCATCATGCGCAGCATAGAGAACTACCAGAAGTTGCTTGATTTGGTACCAAGCCCGATGAACGGCATCACGTTATGTCAGGGCAATTTTACGCTCATGACCGACGATCTGCCGGGGGTGATTCGCCATTTTGGACAACAAGGCAAGATCTTCTTTGTCCACTTTCGCGACGTACGCGGCACTCCCGAAAAGTTCGAAGAAACATGGCATGATGACGGGAAAACGGACATGGTCGCGTGCATGAAAGCCTACCGTGATATTGGCTTCGAAGGCGTGCTACGCCCCGACCACGTGCCAACAGTGGAAGGCGACAGCAATCAGAATGCCGGTTACTCGTCATTCGGTCGGCTGTATGCTATTGGCTATATCCGCGGCTTGCGGCAGGCGCTGTACATCGCGTCTTAGTTATAGGTTCGTACTATGCGAATTGCAGTGACCGGTGGCAGCGGTGGGATTGGTCGTGCTGTCACCACTTTAGCCTTAGAGCAGGCGCATCACGTTGTAAGCATTGACCGGGTGGCTCCTCCTCAAGCGGCACAGCCCAACGTGGTGTATATTCAAGCAGAACTCACAGATTACGAAGCGTTTGAGCAGGCATTACGCGGGTGTGACGCCCTAGTGCATATGGGAGCTATTCCTGCACCCGGTCACCATCCTGACCATGTTGTTCACAATAATAATGTGGTCGGTAGCTATAACGCGCTGCGCGCTGCCGCTCAGGTCGGCATCAACCGGATTTGCCAGGCCTCCAGCGTGAACGCAACAGGTGCTGCTTATAGCCGTTCGCCACGCTATGATTATTTCCCGCTCGACGAGCACCATCCTACCTATAACGAAGACCCCTACAGCCTGTCGAAGTGGATCTGCGAGGAGCAGGGTAATTCCTTTGCGCGCCGCTATGCGAACATGACCATTGCGAGCCTACGCTTTCATTGGGTCGTACCGGAGCGAGCCATGGTGCTAAACTCACGGGCCAATCTCTCAGGTGGTGCGGCCAAGCATTTGTGGGGCTACACAACCTTTGATGCTGCCGCCCGGGCTTGCCTGCTCTCGCTGACGCCGAAATTTGAGGGTCACGAGGTCTTTTATATTGTTGCACCCGATACGGCAAGCGACACACCATCCCTTGAGCTGCAACAGCGTTTCTTCCCGGATGTGCCGGTAACCGGTGATCTCAGCGACCATCGCAGCTTTTTCGACTCAACGAAAGCTGAGCGGCTGCTCGGTTGGAAACACGACGAACAATAAGGTGGAGCGAACCAGCATGCATATTCAACCTACGCGTGAAGATTTGATCGAACTGACCAAACTCAATCCGTTTGACCGCTTTCCAGATGGACGACCGCGTGTGCCCGATGATCTGATCGAACGTATGCAGGCTGTAACGACTGAGGAAGCCTGGGGCGTCATGCGCGGTCACGGCTATCACCGCCAGTTCGAGGGCAACTGGCTGGAAACCCATCCGGGCAAGATCACCGTGGGGCGGGCGGTGACGGCGCAGTTCCTCCCGCATCGTCCCGATTACCACGAAGCGATTCAACAGGCCGGGCTCAGCGAGGGTCGTGGCAGTATCGGTGGTCAGAATTCGTGGGTGATCGAGACGCTGCAAACGAATGATGTAATGGTGATCGACATCTTCGGCAAGGTCAAGGACGGAACAGTTATCGGTGACAATTTGGGAACCTCCGTGCGTAGTCGCACCCGCGCTGGCGCTGTGATCGATGGTGGCATCCGTGACTACCAGGGGCTCGTGACACTGGAAGATGTGAACTTCTATGTGCGCGGTGTCGACCCCACGGCGATTGCCGATGTAACATTGGCGGGTATCAACATTCCGATTCGCATTGGCGGCATCACTGTCTTGCCGGGTGATATTGTGCTCGGTACACCAACGGGCGTGATCGTCATTCCACCACACCTCGTCCAAGAGGTCGTCGAGAGAAGCGAGGCCATTCGCGTGCGTGATGAATTTGGCAAGCTGCGCCTCAGTGAGGGCACGTACACCAGCGGCGAGATCGACGTGCCAACCTGGCGTGCAGACATCGAAGCAGATTTCCAGGCATGGACCCAGACAAACAAAAAATAGGGCAGCATACATGCAGCAAGCTACGACGAAACCCGAAGACCACGTGAGCACCACCTCACGACCAAGTGAACTCAGGATCACCGACCTGCGCACAGCAACCGTCGGCTGGGACCATTGGCACTTTACCCTCGTCCGCATCGATACCAATCAAGGACTCAGCGGCTATGGTGAAGTACGCGATCTCGCCAGCAAAACCTACGCCTTGATGCTCAAAAGCCGCATCGTGGGCGAAAACCCCTGCAACCTCGACAAACTCTTCCGCAAGATCAAGCAGTTCGGCCATCACGGTCGCCAGGGTGGTGGCGTTTGTGGTGTCGAGATGGCGCTCATGGACCTCGCTGGCAAGGCCTATGGTGTGCCAGCATACGCGCTGGCTGGTGGCAAGTTCCGCGACCGCATTCGCATGTACTGCGATACGCCGAACGAGCCTACCGGCACCGAAATGGGGCAGCGGCTCAATCAACGGATCGAACGTGGCTTCACCATGCTGAAGATGGATCTCGGGGTGCAGCCGCTGATCGGCGTGAAGGGTGCCTTATCCTGGCCCCAAGGCATGCTGCCCGGCGACGCCGATGACAAGATGGAGCAGATGTTACGCACACAGCAGATCATGCACCCCTTTACACATGTGCGCCTGACTCCCAAGGGCATCGACATGATCTGCGAGTATGTTGACCAAGTACGCGCAGTCGTGGGCGATGAGGTGCCGATCGCTGCCGACCACTTCGGTCATATTGGCGTCGATGACTGCATCCGCCTCGGTCAGGCCTTGGAACCCTACAATCTCGCCTGGCTCGAAGATCTGGTGCCGTGGCAGTTCACCGACAAATGGGTCCAGATCGAACGGGCGCTGAATACACCCGTATGTACCGGCGAAGATATCTTCGGCAAAGAAGGCTTCCGTCCGTTGCTCCAAGCACGCGCCGTCAACATCATTCATCCCGACCTCGCTACGAGTGGCGGCATCCTCGAAACAAAGCGCATCGGCGACATGGCTCAGGAGTACGGCATTAGCATGGCGATGCACATGGCTGGCACGCCAATCAGCACGATGGCTAGCGTTCATTGTGCTGCAGCCACCGAGAACTTCATTGCCCTGGAGCATCATTTCAACGAAGTGCCGTACTGGAACGACTTTATCGACGGAGTGCCCAAGCCGATCATTCAGAACGGCTATATCGCAGTGCCGGAGGGACCAGGCTTGGGCTTCGAGCCGAATTTGGAAGTGATCAAAGCCCACCTTATAACGGAAGATCCTGGTTTCTTCGAGCCAACACCCGAGTGGGACACCCAGCGCAGCTGGGATCGCTTGTGGTCATAGGATACATGTATGAAGATTACCAAAGTAAGATCCATCATCACGGCACCCGATGGTATCGCCCTCATCGTGGTGAAAGTCGAGACCGATCAGCCGGGCCTCTATGGCCTGGGTTGTGCCACCTTTACACAACGTCCAACCCTGGTAGCCAAGGCTGTCGACGACTACCTTGACCCACTCCTCCAAGGGCGCGATCCGGCCAACATCGAAGATCTGTGGCACATGATGATGGTCAATTCCTACTGGCGTAATGGACCCGTGTTGAACAATGCCGTCAGCGGCGTGGACATGGCGCTCTGGGATATCAAAGGCAAGCTGGCCAACATGCCGGTCTACGACCTGCTGGGCGGCAAGTGTCGCGAGGCAGCCATGGTCTATCGTCACGCCGATGGACGCGACAAAGAGGAAGTGCTCCACAACGTCCTCAAGTACCGCGATGAGGGCTATCTGGCGGTCCGCTGCCAGATGGGCGGCTACGGTGGCCGTGTTAAGGACATTACCGCAGCGACGGCAGTCCCGAGCAAAGACGCTCCTCAAGCGACGCACCGGATGCAAATGATGGACCGGCTCAACAGCAACTTTCCGGGCGCATACTACGACCCCGACCTGTACGCTCGCTCGATCCCGCCGCTCTTTGACCACATCCGCTCACAGATTGGCTTTGAGCTCTTCTTGCTACACGATATTCACGAACGACTTGCTCCTATCGATGCGATACGGATGGCCAAGGCGTTGGAGCCTTACCGCCTCTTCTTCCTTGAAGACCCATTCGCACCGGATCAGATCGAGTGGTTCCGCCGGCTCCGGCAGCAATGCGCCACACCGATCTCAATGGGCGAACTCCATAATAATCCACTAGAGTGGCGCCCGCTGATTGCCGAGCAGCTGATTGATTTTATTCGCGCTCATATCTCGCAGCTCGGCGGCTTAACCCCGGCGCGTAAGCTTGCTACGCTCTGCGAAGCCTTCGGCGTACGCACTGCCTGGCACGGTCCGGGCGACGTTTCACCCATCGGTCACGCGGCCAATCTACATCTCGATTTAGCGTGTCACAACTTTGGTATTCAGGAAGTCATTAACTTCAGCGAGGCGATCTACGAGGTGTTTCCGGGCACGCCGGAGCTACGGGGCGGCTACGTCTGGGCCAACGACAAGCCTGGCTTCGGCGTAGATATTGATGAAGCCAAAGCAGCCAAATATCCGTTTACCTTTAAGCCCATCGAATGGACCCAGAGCCGCTGGCCCGATGGTACGCTATGGACGCCCTAGCGGGTTAAATACTGAACTGCCCACACAACCATTGGCGACCCAGTCGCCGCAGGACGGCCTATCCACGTGATAGGCCGTCCTCGTGCCTCAGCATCTTCTTATCATTGTCTCACGAAAACCTTAGCGAGCCCAGCTATGCTAATGCACAGGCATACATGTATAGTATAAAGAAACGGTGAAACTTTTAACGAGATCATGAATATTGCTAGAGGTGTGCTGTCCAAGGCTGTTGCGACGGTACATCTTTGGACCAAAATAACGCCACCATGTCTATAGAGAAATTGATACAGGCCGGAGGCTAGAGGGAATGAAGGTTCAATTGCCGGGCAACCGGAATCAAAGTGAGAAGCAACCGCAGGCCACGCGCGGACGCCGGCGTACCCTGTATTGGGCACTGCTGGGCGTGGTCGGGATCGGGCTGGGCTTGTTCGCCATCTGGCGCGCGCAGGCCCAAACCACGACGACGGCCAGTAAGGCGCCGACGGCAGCGGTCACCCAGGGAGATCTTTCGATTACGGTCTCCGGCAGTGGCTCTGTTCAACCGGCCAGAAGTGTTGATATGCCTTTCCAGACGGGTGGTCAGGTGAAAGACGTGCTGGTCAAGGTCGGCGCTCAAGTCAAGAGTGGACAGGTTCTGGCCCACCTTGATAGTCGCGACTTAGAGTTGGCAGTCGGACAGGCCGAGGCGGGAGTGAAAGCCGCACAGGCCAAGCTCGATACGGCCCAGCACGGCTCGGCGACACCAAATGATTTGAATGCGAGCAAAGCACAGGTTGCCGCAGCCGAGGCTGGCCTCGAAAAGGCACGCACCGGCAATCTAACGCCTGCGGACGTGCAGAACGCGCAGGCCGCCGTTGCTGCGTCTGCGGACAAGCTGAAGCAGGTGCAGACGGGCAACACCACACCGGCCGATATCGCCAGCGCGCAGGCTAGTGTCCGCAACGCCCAAGCTAATCTCCAGAAGGTCCGGACCGGCACGGTTACACCGGCCGATATCGCCAGTGCTCAGGCTAGTGTTCGCGGTGCCCTGGCCAATCTTCAGAAGGTCAAGACCGGCAGCACTACACCGGCCGATATCGCCAGTGCTCAGGCCAGCATTCGTAATGCCCAGGCCAACCTCCAGAAGGTCAAGACCGGCAATTTTACACCTGCTGATGTCGCGAATGCCCAGGCTGCAGTCACGAGCGCCGAGGCCAAGCTGACGCAGGCCCAGCAGGGCGCGCTCCCCGAGCAGGTCAGTGCAGCCCAGGCTAAGCTAACGCAGGCGCAGCAAAGCGCTAATCGTACTGCCGCGACCGACTCCGCCGCCAAGACCTCAGCACAGCAGGCTATGTATCAGGCGGCTGACTCCGTGCGTGCAGCTCAGACCAGTTATACCAGCGCCTACTACGATAACCAGAATGCCCAGAACGGCACCGACCCCAAGACCGGCAAGAGCTTTACCTCAGAAAAGCTCGACACTGCCACACAGCAGCAGCAATATGCCAATGCGTTGCAGACGGCGACGCTCGTCCTGTCGCAGGCGCAGTCGAAGCTGGAGCAGGCCAAGGTGAGCTACGATACGGCCCAGAAGCAAGAGGTGACCGATGATGCGTCGGCACAGTCTGCAGTCACCGACGCCCAGAACCAGCTCAACGCGCTCGTGCAAGGACCTAAGGCGCTTGATCTGGTGCCGCTGCAGGCAGCCGTTGATCAGGCCAAGGCTTCGTTAGCTAAACTTACCCAGGGCGGTACACCTGCAGATATCGCAGCAGCGCAGTCGCAGGTCGATCAAGCTAACGCCGCGTTGACCAAGTTGCGACAAGGACCCACCGCTGCCGATCTTGCTGCTGCGCAGTCGCAGGTTGACCAAGCGAATGCCCAGTTGGCCAAGCTCTCACAGCCCCCATCGGCTTCTGACATTGCAGCGGCGCAGGCACAGGTCGATCAGGCGAATGCCGGGCTAGCTAAGCTGACCCAGGGCGGTACGGCTTCCGATGTCGCAATTGCCAAGGACGCGTTGACCCAATCGCAAGCAGGGCTCGCCAAAGCACAACAAGGTGGCACACCGGCCGACGTTGCAGCTGCGCAGTCGCAGGTTGACCAAGCCCATTCCGCTTTAGACAAGTTAACCGCACCCGCCTCCGAACCGGACATTGCAACAGCCGAGGCCGGTGTTGCTCAAGCCCAGTCTGCACTCGCGGTAGCTCACCTGAATCTTGATCGTGCCACCCTCTTCGCACCTTTTGACGGCATCGTCGGATCAGTCCCGATCGTCCCTGGGAGCATTGTAGCTGCGAGCGCGACGGCGGTCTCGATCCAGGATCGCTCGTCGTTACACATCGATATCGCAATGAGTGAGAGCGACGTAGCACGCGTCCAGGCGGGCCAGACAGCACGCCTAACCTTTGATGCCCTGGCTGGTGCCATCCTCGCCGGTACCGTTGAGAACGTTGCGCCGACCTCGGTCGTGACGCAAAACGTCGTGACCTATCTGGTGCAGGTCAAGTTCGATCCCGGTGCAACCCCGGTCAAGCTGGGCATGAGTTCGACGGCCAGTATTGTGGTCCAGCAGGTCAAGAATGCCATCCTCGTCCCGAACCGGGCGATCACGACCCAGGGCACCAATCACTCGGTGCAGGTCCAGTACGGCGACCGCAAACTACCGCTGACAGTTCCAATCGACACAGGCGCGACCAACGGCTCACTAACCGAGGTGACAGGTTGTACCGATACCGGCAACCAATGCCTGCGTGCTGGTGACCAGTTGGTCCTACCCAGTTCCGCAGCACCACGTAGTGGTACCACCGGCGGTAACCGAGGTGGAACGACACCCACGAACCCGCTGCTTGGCGGCGGGCGACCTGGCGGCTAAGGAGAGATGCTTCATGGCTGCGATCATCCAGGTCGAAGATCTGAAGAAATTCTATCAAATGGGCGATGTCGAAGTGCAAGCCTTACGTGGGGTGGATTTCACCATCCACCCCGGGGAATTCGTGGCGATCATGGGACCCTCGGGCTCCGGCAAATCGACCTTGATGAACCTACTCGGCTGTCTTGACACGCCGACCTCGGGCCGCTATCTGCTGGATGGTGTACCCGTCGAACGGCTCGACAAGAACCAACTGGCCGTAGCCCGTAATCGGAAGATCGGCTTCGTCTTTCAGCAGTTCAATCTGCTCCCGCGCAGCACTGCTCGTGAGAATGTCGAGCTACCATTAGTCTATCGTGGTGGCATCAGTACCGAAGAACGCCAGCAGCGCGCCGCCGAGGCTCTCGATTCGGTCGGTCTGGGGGACCGCATGGACCACCATCCACGCGAGCTATCAGGCGGCCAGCAACAACGGGTCGCCATCGCCCGCGGTCTCGTGACTCGGCCGGCACTGCTGCTGGCCGACGAGCCGACCGGCAATCTGGACTCGCATGCCAGCGAGGAAATTATGGCCTTGTTCAAAAACCTGAACGACCAAGGCATTACCGTTGTGCTCGTGACGCACGAGCCTGATATTGCGGACCATGCCGAGCGGCAGTTGGTGATCCGCGACGGGCAGCTAGCCAGCGACATTCGGAAAGGTCAGGAGGAGGTAGCGCATGCTCACAGCTGATCGAAAAATTGCAGTACCGGCGGAAAATACCCCGATCAGGACGGAGGACGAGCCTGTTGATATCGTGCTCGAAGAGCAAGGTATTAGCTTGGGCGAGAGCATACGCCTGGCCTTCACCAGCCTCATGGCCAATAAGCTACGGACGATTTTGACATCGTTGGGCGTGATCATCGGCGTGATGGCGGTCATCGCCTTGCTCGCTATCGGCAAGGGTTCCCAAGATGCCATCGCCGCCTCAATCACCGCGAATGGGAGTAATATGCTCACAGTTCGTGGTGGGGCCGCCAACGCGGGTGGTGCGCGGGGTCAGTTCGGCTCGGGTCAGACCTTAACGATCCAGGATGCCCAAGCGATCGCCGACCCCAACAACGTTCCGGCCGCCCTGCTCGTATCGCCTGAGTCCGGTGGTGGTGGTGCCCAACTTGTGGCCGGCTCCCAGAACCTTGGTGCCCGCATCACCGGGGCGCAACCGAGCTATCAACAGATTCATAATCTGTCGCTCGCCGATGGCGAGTTTGTCACGGATGCCGAAGTGACCAGCATCGACAACGTGGTCGTCCTGGGTGCCAATGTGGCTCAAACACTCTATCCTGGCGGTAGTCCGGTGGGCCAGTCGTTGCGCATTCGCGGGCAGACGTTCCGTGTAGTGGGCGTATTGAACGCGCAGGGCGGCAGCGGCTTTGGTTCCACCGATGATGGCGTGATTGTTCCCATCAGTACGGCTCAGCGCAAACTCTTCGGTGATCGCGCTATTACCGGTGGGGGTGGCTTGCTAGTGTCGAGCATCGTGGTCCAGGCCCGTGACGCAAATAGTATCAACGCGGCACTCGACCAGATTAGCACGGTCCTCCGTGATCGTCATCAACTGCCAGCGAATGGCACAGCCGACGACTTCAGCATCATCAATCAGCAGGATATTCTGAACACAGCCGTCCAATCGACCAAGGTGTTAACATTGTTTCTCGGCGCGATTGCCGCAATCTCGCTGCTCGTCGGTGGCATTGGCATCATGAATATTATGCTCGTCTCGGTCCGTGAACGGACGCGTGAGATCGGGCTCCGCAAAGCGCTGGGGGCACGCGAGAAAGACATTCTGACCCAATTCTTGATCGAGGCACTATCGTTAAGTACCGCTGGCGGGCTGATTGGCTGTATCCTAGGGATGTTGATCGCCTTCGGTGTAAACCTAAGCGGGATTGTGCAGGCTTCGGTCGCACCACTTTCTGTCGTCATGTCCATCGGTTTCGCGATGGCCGTCGGTCTATTTTTTGGCATCGAGCCGGCGCGCCGCGCCGCAGCTCTAAGCCCTATCGTAGCCTTGCGCTACGATTAGTTCCATAGTCTATAGGAGTATCTAAGCAGTGTTACGAGAGCGAATCATTTGGGTTGTGCTGCTGGTTGTAGCGGCAGCTGGCGGTTTTTACGGGGGCCGCCAAAATGGCATAGCCGTTGGTCAGGCACAGGTTCAGCAGGCTGCTAACAGCTTTACGAACGCCCGGGGTGGCAGTGGTGCCGGCGGAGCCGGTGGTGCTAGCGGCGGTGCAGCCACCGGTGCGGGTGGCGGAGGCGGTGGAGCGGGTGGTCAGGGCGCGGGCCGGGCTAATCGTGGTGCAGCTGGCGGTCAGAACGTGAACGGAACGGTGACTCAGATCAATGGAACCACCATCACGGTCAAAAAAAATGATAATACAACCACCCAGGTGCAGTTGAATGCGGATGCTACCATTCGTAAGCAGATCGATGCACAAGTCGCTGATGTGCATGTTGGGGATCGCCTGACGGCCTTTGGCACCAGCGTCGCAGGTGTTTTCCAGGCTTCTGCAGTGCAAGTCGGTGGTCTTGGTGGCTTTGGTGGTCGTCAAGGTGGCGCAACCAGCACTAGTGCAACGGCAACCTCAGGACAATAGTTTTCCGGTCTTGAGGCGAAGCTAACGCAGCTGAGCAACCAGAAGAAGGCATCCTACACGGGATGCCTTCTTCATGATCTCAAGAAGCTCATTCCTCCCCAGCCACCTCTTCGACACCTAACAGGCGTAACACTGCCGCTGCATGCTGGTTATCGTCACCCCGTAGTGCCTGCAGGTAGCGACCGGTCACCGCCAGCGAGGTATGACCTAGTCGCGCCTGAATCTCCGATACCTTGGCCCCCGTCTCCTCCATTGCCCGCGCAAAGGTATGTCGTAAGGTGTGTACCTTGCCCGTTCCCAACCGCAGCCGGCAAATGTCACTGATCGCACGTGTCGTTAGTGGATGGCCCAGTGTGCGATTATTGATCGCCAGCGAGCACCATACTGGCGATCGCCCGCTAAAAGGTCCAGGAACCGCCGCTTGCATTGCTTGAAGCCAAGCAGTCACGGCCGTCGTCGTCGTGGATACCAGTCGATCACGCATTGTCTTGCCACCCTTAGTGCGCTGCCAAGTTACGGTGATCGTCGAACCCCGTACCTGCAGGTCACCCAGCCGCATGCCCGCCAACTCGCCTAGCCGCCGGCCAGTCTGCAAGGCAACCACGAGGAGCGCATAGTCGCGCTGCCCGGCGAGCGTCGTTCGATCAATGGCCTGGAGCAGCACGCGCAGCCGATCACGGTCAAGCGGTACGGCGCCTCCGTAGCTATCCACCGTGCGTCGCTCCACCTGATCGATCGGGTTCGTCGTCGTCAGTAGCCCGTGGCGAATAGCGTAGCGGTAAAAGGAGGACAGGATCGCCAAACGCTGGTTATAGGTGGCCGGTGCTGGCTGATCCAGACCGGCCCAGCGCTGTGCCAGCAGGCCTAAGGCTTGCGGCGGGCTGTCGAGGTCAGCATGATGGGTGTGTAGCCACTGCCGGAAGCGCTGGAGCGTGTCGTGGTAGGCGCGCAGCGTCTTCGCACTCCCACTGCGTCCCCCTTTCGCATCAAGCCAAGCGGCAACGGCAAGGTCCAGTGCTGTGCCAATACTGCCCTGGACAATGGTCGCATCACCCTCGTCCTGATCGCCATCCCACATCGATCTGCTCCCCTATACGTTCCCCAAGAAGCCTGCGTAGTGTAGCACGAAGGATAGAAGATCTATCATCACAAGAGCTCTCGCAATCATCAACTCTTGCTGGCCAGCACCCATAGCCATGTCTCATCACTACTTGTGCATGCTTCCGCAGATAGGATCTGGAAGCCTGCGTCTCGCAACAACGCGAGGTTTTCGTCCGCACCAAAGTGGCTCCACCACATCGGTGCGCCCCAGCCCTCCCAATTCTCCTCCTCGCCCTCCCAGGCGTGGATAGCCCAGGTCGCCAGGAACCTCCCTCCTGGTCTTAGCCAGTTGAAGATGCGACGTATCAGCGCGGGCTGCTCGGTTCGTGGCAGGTGAATGATTGAATACAAGTGCGCCATAAAGTAGGCAGGACACTCTTGCCTATTCTATTTTCAAAGGATAGCAAGTTTTATCTATCAGCCGACTTGACTCAGTAGAATTGTTCGTCCGATAGAGAAGCTTGGCCATCGTTTAGTCGAGGTCACTGCCTTATGAGCATGTATCTGCCGCACAATCGGGAGTGGAATAGGAATACCTTCTTCCAAAAGCGCAGTAATGTAATCATAGAGTGCATCATCTAGATCTGCCACAGCTTCGTCTGGCGTCTTTCCCTGAGCCATGCAGCCACGCAGTTCAGGATGACGAGCGATGTAACAAACTGCTCCATCACATTCATCACGCTCAATGGTAACCCGATACGGCAGGCGCACGTAATATTCGATTTGCTGTGCAAGATCATTCATCTTTATTCCTCTCTCAGCTTCCGCTTGTTAAGTTCATCGATTAACGAGACAGCTTCCTTTGCGTAAGCATTTGCCAATAAACCATGACATGGAGGAACAAGTCCGCGATTATTTCCTGCACCATCTTAAAAATGCCACCGTCGATGGAACGACTGTCGGCTCCTCAGCCGCCGCATGAGGATGTTAGCTTGGCCGGTCGGCTAGTGCCTGCTGGATAATCTGGCGCGCCTCTTCAAGCTCACTACTTGCCAACTCCAATCGTGGGGGCCGCACGCGTGCACTCCCCAAGCCGACCAGTTCCTGCGTGAGCTTAATCAATTGCACGAACTTCGGCACCGTATCTAGACGCAGCAGGGGCAGAAACCAGTGATACAACTCAGCTAGCCTCGCATCATCGCCACTGCCGTGATAGACCGCTAGTGCCAAGTTGAATAAGTCCACCGACTCCTGGGGCAAGGCGTTCACCAAACCGGCGATCCAGCCAGTCGCCCCGGCTTGCACCGCCTCAACCAAGCCATCATCGACACCGACCAGAATATGGAGCCGATCACTCAATAATGCGCGTATGGCGGTAATCCGCCGCACATCAGCACTCGACTCCTTGACCGCTAGGAGGTTTTCGTGTTCATGAGCAAGTTCGGCAATCTGCTCTGGCAGAAAATCTGTCCGGTAAGCGATCGGGTTATTGTAAAGCATCACTGGGAGCTCGGTCCCGGCCATCACCGCCGCGACATGGGCCTTCATTTCGCGCCAGTCGGTCGAGTAAACGTACGGCGGCAAGGCCATAAGCCCGCTACACCCAACGTCGCCCGCTGCCTTGGCGAGGCGCAAGGCTTCGGTAGTCGAGAGCGCAGCGATGCCGGGGATAATCGGCACCCGCTGGCCAACAGCCTTAATCGCCGTCTCCAGCAGGTTGACCTTCTCGTCGAAGGCTAAGGTCGCACTCTCCCCCAGCGATCCCAGCGGCACGAGTCCGGTACAGCCCGCCTCAACCAGGTTTGTGCAGTGATGCGCAAAGAAATCGTAATCGACGCTTCCATCTCGATTAAAGGGCGTCGTGATCGCGGGCATGACCCCCTGCCAAGTGACGTTCATATTTACTCCTTCATGATAGCCGTGTAGTGACACGTAAACATCACGCGCCCCGGATGCCCCAGCATAACGGATCACGCTCGTCTAATATGAGGTTACCTTCCAGTGTAATGAAGGCCGTGCCGGTGATAGCTGGCACAACCCGATCCCCATCCCACTGGTAACTCGCCTCAAAGCGACTTCCAATAATGCTTTCCTGCACCCAGACCTCGCCCGGCTTGAGCTTACCATCCGCCGCCAGACACGCCAGCTTCGCACTTGTGCCGGTACCACACGGCGAGCGATCATACGCTTTACCGGGGCACAGCACAAAGTTCCGGTTATGGGCTCCTCCCGTCCCCAGCCCAAACAGTTCAATGTGGTCCACTGGTGCGCCCGCCGCACCTGTCACACCGGCCTGCTCCAGACCCTGTCGTATATGCCATGTAAAATCCGTGAGCTCGTCAACCCGTTCAAATTCAAGCGCCTGGCCATGCTCCTCCACCAGGAAAAACCAGTTGCCACCCCACGCGATATCGCCGCTCACCCGACCATGCCCAACCACATCCACGCACACGTCCTTTGCATAGCGGTAGCTCGGCACGTTATGAACCGTGACCCGACCGTCGGCATGCAGCCGCGCTGTAACCACGCCCACCGGTGTTTCAATGCGGTGCTCGCCCACATCAATGGTCCCTAGATAGGCCAGTGTGGTGACCACACCCATCGTGCCATGCCCACACATCCCCAGATACGACACATTATTGAAGAAGATAACCCCGGTGATGCAGCTCGGATCGGTAGGCGGGCACAACAGCGCCCCAACGACCACATCCGAGCCCCGCGGCTCATTAACGACCGCCGAACGAAATGCGTCATACTCCTGACGGAAGACGGTCAACCGCTCCCTAAGGCTACCACCGCCCAGTTCCGGGCCACTGGCGAGCACAACGCGGGTCGGTTCACCTGCAGTATGCGAGTCAATAATCTTAATATGCTGCATCCCTGTATTCTAAATCATCAACCAACACTGTGTGTCATCACAGGTCGGCGCAACATTGGTTACAATGACAAGCAACAAGCACCATAGGCACTGAGCAACGAGGGAGTTGACACATGTTGATGCGGAATAGCTTACTGTGGCTGGCGGGTAATCATTGGGTACATCGCCAGGTGGTTAAGAGTCCACTGGCACGTCCGGTCGCACGGCGGTTTGTGGCCGGGGAGACGGTAGCCGATGCGTTGGGCGTGGTTACGCAGCTTAACCGTGAGGGCGCACACGTCACACTCGACTACCTGGGGGAAAATGTCACCTCTGCCGCTGAGGCAACGGCAGTCAAGCAAATGGATACTCGACTACTCGATGAAATCAGCAAGCGCAGCCTCGACTGCAACATCTCCCTCAAACTAACGGCCCTTGGACTCGATATCAGTCGTGCTGCTGCGGAAGCAAATCTGTGTAGCATTCTCGAGCTAGCGCGCACCCATGATACCTTTGTACGCATCGATATGGAAGGTTCGAGTTATACTCAGATCACGCTCGACGTCTTCGAGCAAATGTATGGCAAGGAAGGCTTCAAAAACGTCGGCACGGTGTTACAAGCCTATCTTTACCGTACGGCCCAGGATGTGGCACGTATGAATGAGCTTGGTGCACGAGTCCGGCTGTGTAAAGGTGCCTATCAAGAACCGGCCAACGTCGCGTATCCCCAGAAAGCTGATGTCGATCAAAACTACTTCCGCCTCGCGTGCAGCCTCCTTAGGAATGGTACCTATCCTGGCCTTGCCACTCACGACAGCCAACTGATCGACCAGATCAAGCAATTCATCCGCGAACAAAAAATCCCCTATGACTGCTTCGAGTTCCAGATGCTCTATGGTGTGCGACGTGACCTCCAGCAGCAGCTGGTGAGGGAAGGTTACAACGTGCGTGTGTACGTCCCGTTTGGCGAAGCTTGGTATCCGTATCTGATGCGGCGCATGGCCGAACGCCCGGCCAACATGCTGTTTATTTTGAAGTCTTTGCGCTACAAATGACCCTGCTCACCCGTATCCACGATCAGCACATGGAGCGTGCGCGGCCCATGGACACCTTCGACACGATTAAGCTCGATGTCGGAGGTGGCCGATGGACCGGATATTAGCGTGATGGGTCGCCGTTCGTCCCGCACTGCTGCTTCAAGGTGCCTGATCGCCTCGGGCACTACGCCCACGATCTGGTCCGCATACACAACACAGAGATGGTAGTCCGGCAGTAGCGTGAGCAGCCGGCGGCCCTGATGCGGCCCGGCATCTAGCACAATCGTGCCGGTCTGGGCAATGCCGAGTGCGCAGCCGGTCAGCACGCCCTCACTTGTATCCAACTGCTCAGCCGTTAGTCCATCATCCGGCTGCACCACGAGCTCTGCAGGTAGCCAACTGGCGGGGATATCGGCTGGCACGACTAGCTGCCGAACCCCACGACCCGTACAGGCTGCAGCAATCGCCTCTGGTAGCTCCCTATCCGTAATCCGTCGCACCGTCGCCCGGTACTCTGCTACTCGCTCTGCGAATTGAGCCACGATCTCGGCGTGGGGCCGCTCATCCATCTGCCGGTATACATGGGCTACCACGACGTCCGCCGGTTGCTCCCCATCGGGCACATCTCGGAGCCCCGCACGGATTCGTCGCAGGATCGTTTGGCGTGCTAAGCTCATGAACGTAGTCTCCACCAATCACGAAAACTCTGCTGCGGTACTGCTGGAAGGTCACGCGTGCTCGTCCAGGCCGCAAGCGGCGGTGGTAACGCCGAAATTGTGTCTTCGTGACGAAAGGGCCATTGCCCGATCACGGCCAGCCGTTGTAATTGCTCATAACGTTCCCGCCGCGCAAAAGCTCGGGCCAGCAGTTTCATCGCCACACTTTCGGGGTCGGCCTTGCCACGCAGCCCCCCATGATCTTGCTTCTCGCGTACCACACGCCCACGTAAATGGAGCAAGATTTGGGGAATGTTGATCTTGACCGGACACACATCGTAGCAAGCACCACACAGCGACGATGCATACGGCAAGGAAGCCGCGTGCTCCACGCCGACCAACTGTGGCGTTAAGATCGCGCCGATTGGACCGGGATAGACCGAGTTATAAGCATGACCACCCGTGCGCTCGTACACCGGACAAATGTTAAGGCAGGCGCTGCAACGGATACAGTTCAAGGTTTGGCGAGCCAGTACATCGGACAGTACCTGGGTGCGGCCGTTGTCGAGCAAAACCAGATGAAATTCTTGCGGTCCATCACCCGGCGACACGCCTGTCCACAACGACGTATAAGGATTCATGCGTTCGCCGGTCGACGAACGCGGTAACAGTTGCAGATACACCTCGAAGTCCCGCCAGGTGGGGATTACTTTCTCGACGCCCATGATCGAGATCAGTACCGGCGGCAACGTTAAACACATGCGACCGTTGCCCTCCGACTCGACCACACAAACCGTACCGGTTTCAGCGACGGCGAAATTCGCACCGCTGATCGCAATCGGTGCTGCGAGGAACTTGCGGCGCAGGTACTGCCGCGCCACCCCGGCCAGTTCGCGCGGGTCGTCAGATAGCTGCTCAATGCCGAGTGTACGCATGAACAGTTCGCGGATCTCCGACCGATTCTTGTGAATCGCTGGCACCAAAATATGCGAGGAATGTTCTCCGGCCAACTGAATAATCAATTCCGCCAGATCGGTCTCCGTTGCCTCGATCCCTGCTGCCTGCAACGCCGCATTTAGCCGGATCTCATCCGTCGTCATCGACTTGACTTTCACCACCTCGCGTACCCCGTGGGCCTGCACAATCTCGGTCACAATCCGGTTCGCCTCAGCAGCGTCACGTGCCCAATGGACATGACCACCACTGCCTTGCACCGCCGCTTCAAGCTGGATGAGGTGATCGTCTAGATGGCGCAGTACGCGCTCCTTAATAG
>JACDGP010000174.1 GCA_013821605.1 Herpetosiphonaceae bacterium | reverse complement strand
CCACTAATGCGCCACTGACCCCAGCTGTCACACTGTTGAGTCCGAGTCGCGTCAGCAAAAGGGCCAGGCTAAGCGCTAAGGTCGGTAGCACCCATAGCTGCTGTACCGGTGGCAACAGCGGCCGGCTGCTTTGCCAAGAGACCCGTGCAATACCAATACCCAAGTCGCGCTGATCGTTCGCCGGTCGCCAGGTCGGGCTTAATAAATCGAAATGTACATCGCCGCCCGCAATGACCTGTCCGGGAACCAGGAGGTGGAGGACGCGTAGTCCATGCATCGACGTCGTAAGTAGGCGCTCTTGATTGGCCACGATTGTCAGCGGGACCGGTGGCAATGTTCCAGGGCCCCAGGTCTGTAAGGCTACCAACCCAAACGTTGATTGGCCAACTTGTGGGAGCCGCACTGCGCTTGCTCCATCGCTCCAGCGGAAAAGAATTTGGTTTGCGGTCTCTAGATCATGAAAACCATTGAACACGAACGCGTCCTGCTCCCCAACCCTCCACGCAATCGGTGGCGTAAAGCGATACGCAACGACCAGCGTGATCAAGACAAAGCATGCAACCCCGAGGGCACCAAGGGCGCGTCCATAAGATGGGCGTATGTTCAACATTGTTCCTGTTATGCTATTCTGAGGAAGACTATTATACAACACAGCAGTGGCTCGGTAGGTAGCGACACCACCCCTATTGTCATGAGGAGGATACACAAGCGTGGTAACAGCATTTGTGCAAATTAAAACAGCCGGTCGTAAACCGTCTGCGGTAGCTCAACAGGTGATATCGATCGACGGTGTGGCAGAGGTCTACTCGATCAGTGGTGATTGGGACGTACTAGCAGTGCTGAGGCTGGCGACCTATGAGCAGATCGCCGAAGTTGTACCCGAAAAGATCGCTGTCGTTCCCGGTGTCGCCTCGACTACGACGATCCTGGCCTTTCGCGCCTATACTGCGGGCGAGCTAGCAGCGGCCTTTGACATCGGCCTGTCCTAGCGGATATCGGCGTCTGGACTGGTCATCTTGTCTGCGACAGTCATTTCTGGGGTAAGCGGGGAGGGCCGTGCATGTGGCTACTGGGGTTTGTTCGTAGCCAGCCCTTCTGCTACACTGCTTCTCCTACGAGGATACAGTACATGGGTCTGCTCGATACACTGAATGAACCACAACAGCGTGCCGTCAAAGCTACAGCCGGACCGGTCTTAGTGCTCGCCGGACCTGGCTCGGGCAAAACACGCGTGTTAACCCATCGCATCGCCTACCTGATCGGTGAGCTACGCATCGATCCATACAATATTTTGGCGGTTACGTTTACGAATAAAGCGGCGACGGAGCTGCGTGAGCGGCTCACCACCTTAATTGGAGCCGAGCTAACCAAGCGCTTGACCGTCGGCACCTTCCACGCGATCTGTGCGCGCTGGCTGCGTCAGGAGTTGCCCGTACCGCCGGTCGAAAACAAACCTGGGCTTTACCGCAATTTCACGATCTATGACGAGGACGATCAGCAGCGGCTAATGCGCCGCATTGTCCAAGAACTGCGCCTCGACGAAAAGCAGTTTGCTCCACGCGCGATCCTGTCTGCGATCTCACGTGCTAAAAACGAACTGGCGGGTCCCGCCGAAATGAATCATGGTGCCCGGACATACTGGGAAGAGACCGTCGCACGCTGCTTCGAGCGTTACCAACTCCGACTGCAAGAGAATAACGCACTCGACTTCGATGACCTGATGGTGGTCATGGTGCGCTTGCTCGACGGCCAACCAGAACTCTTGCGTCGCTTTCAACGCCGCTATGAGCATGTGCTGATCGATGAATATCAGGATGTCAACACCTGCCAGTATGCCTTGGCCAAGCAGCTTTCTGGTGGCAAGCGCAACCTCTTCGCGGTCGGTGATGAAGATCAATCGGTCTATGCCTTTCGTGGCGCGAACATGCGCTACGTGCTGCAGTTCGAAGATGACTTTCCCGATGCTACCGTGATTTTGCTGGAGCAAAACTATCGCTCGACCCAAGCGATCCTGGACGTGGCCTCTGCCCTGATGCAGCGTAGTGGTCTCCGTAAACGCGACAAACAACTATGGACTGAGAACAAGAAGGGACTGGTCGTTTCAATCCAGGAAGGCTATAGCGAAGAAGAAGAGGCCACGATCGTCGTTGACGAGATCGAGCGGCTGCTTGGTAAAGACGCCGTCGACTTGAGCGATGTCGCTGTGCTGTATCGCACCAACGCCCAGTCGCGTGTCATGGAAGAAGCGTTTGTGCGGCGGGGCTTGCGCTACCGTCTGGTCGGCGGTGTGCGCTTTTATGAACGCAAAGAGGTCAAGGATGTGCTGGCCTACCTGCGAGTGGTCAATAATCCCTTCGATAACGTCAGCCTAGAGCGCGTTCTCGAAGCCCAGGCGGGCATCGGTCGCCAAACGTTGGCCCAGCTCAATGACTGGGCCGGCGAACATCATCTGCCGCTGTATACAACCCTACAATTACTCGATGGTCAAACGGACGATGGTGACAGCGACCTAGCAGCAACGCTGCAAAATCGTGTTACGTCACGCATTCGTACGAGTCTTGTCGGCTTCCTCCATATGGTCGACGATCTACTCAAAGCGCGCCCCGAACGGGGTCTGGTTGACTTGCTCGCCCTCGTGCTAGAGCGTACTGCCTTCCATGATGCGCTGCTCCGCGAGTACGGCGAGGATGAAGGTGAAAGTCGTTGGGAGAACGTGCTGGAACTCCGTACAGTGGCCGATCAGTATATGCACTATGTCTTGGAAGCACAGTTACCGACCTTCCTGGAAGAGATTGCCCTCGTCTCAGCGACCGACGACTTGCTGAAGGATCAGGACTCAGTCACCCTGATGACGATGCACCAGGCCAAAGGGTTGGAGTTTCCGGTCGTTTTCGTGGTTGGTCTCGAAGAAGGCTTGATGCCACATAATCGCTCACTCGAAGATCCCGAGCAACTCGAAGAAGAGCGCCGGCTGTTGTATGTCGCGATGACGCGTGCGATGGAGCGGCTGTACCTGCTGCATGCGTTCAAGCGGACGCTCTACGGTCGCACCAATCCCTCCGATCCCTCCCGCTTTTTGGCCGATATTCCTGCACCGCTCGTCAAAAAAAGCCGAGAGGTAGGCGACCGGAGCGCAGCCAGCCAGGTCCCCATGTTCACCGGCCGCTCGGCCTATGGGTTCGTACCTAAAGGTCGTGCTGCTGCTAATTGGGGGGCGGGAGCCAAAAAGAATACCACACCGCTCAAGCCCTCGCCCAATGCTCAGTTCAGTGCGGGCACGAAGGTCCGTCATAGCATCTTCGGTGACGGCATTGTGGTCTCGTCCGAGGTCAAGGGTGATGACGAGGAGGTAACGGTCGCCTTTGCGGGGAAGGGGGTCAAGAAGCTACTGGCGGCGTTCGCCAAGCTTGAGAAGGTGTGAAGTTAAGGAGGTTACCTCGTATGCCAACCTTCAAAACGAATGACATCAGGATTCATTTTACCCATGAAGGCCAGGGTGAGCCGGTCATGCTCATTCATGGCTTCCCTTTGTCGGTTGACATGTGGAGGCCTCAACGCGCGGCCTTGAGCCAACGCTACAACGTATACTCAATCGACTTGCGCGGCTTCGGACGTAGCGATCCTCCCACCGGGGCGATGAGCATCGATACCTACGCTGATGATGTCGTTGCCTTGCTCAACGCCTTAGGGATCGGGCAGGCGGTGGTGGGCGGTCTATCGATGGGTGGTTACATTACGATGGCCCTGCTGCGTCGCCATCCGGAACGCGTCAAAGCAGTCATGCTGCTCGACACAAAAATGACGCCAGACACTGCGCTGGGCCGTCAGGGCCGCAACGAGATGATCGTTCAAGCTCGCACCGAAGGCCCGGCGTCCATCGCCGCTGCTATGTTGCCCAAAATGCTCACGCCAGCCACGGTGCAAGCTAATCCCGCTCTTACCGAGCATGTTCGTACACTGATGGCTACCGCTTCTGTGCCGGGCTTGATCTGCGCATTAGAGGCGTTGCGTGAGCGCCCCGACTCGACTATGACACTCAAAAACGCGCGTGTGCCAGCACTCATTGTCGTTGGCAGTGCTGATACCCTCACGCCAGCCGCTGAGTCCGGAGCCATGCAGGAGGTCATGCATAACGCCTTCGTCATCGAGATTCCCGGAGCCGCGCATCTATCGACCCTGGAGCAACCGTCGCTTGTTGACGCCGCCTTGCTCGCGTTTCTCGATCAGCATGGTTGCTGATCCTTAGCGGGGCAGCAAGGCTTGCTCGATGAGCTGGAATGGCAGCAGCAGTGGACCGGTCACGATGCCATTCCGAATCAGATCTTGTGTTGATTGTTCCGGGGCTAGCCGCTCGGCCAGTGCGAGCAGCAGGGCGACGACGAGTAGCGCCTGTACGAGTGTTGGAATGATGCCAAGTAGTCTGTTCCACAGCAGCCTGTGAACGAAGCGTGGGAGCGCATGCGTCAAGGACCACACGATCCCTGCGACCAGTACAGTCAGGAGTGCTGTGGTACCCATTGCCCATAACACCGTCGTCTGCGCCGTGGGCTGATCGGCAAAGCGTACCATGGCTGCCCAGCCGAGGCCCAAAATAGCTAGCAAGCCGAGCAGGCGCGCCATGCCCCGCACAAAGCCCTGCGTGTAGCCACCGATGGCTGCCAGTCCCAGTACGATCAGCACCACCAGATCCAACCACGTCACGTATGCCTGCTTTCGCTCACTCGCCCTCATCCCGCAGCCCTTGCAGAGTATCCCTGCTATACTTGTGGGCATGTCAAAACGCCTGGAAAAAGGGATCACGGCTGCTTTGAAAGCCGCGCCCCACCTCGATCACTGGCCCTGTCAACACTTTCCCATCTGTGGTGGTTGTGCTTTGCAGGATCGCGTATATGCTGATCAGGTAGCCGCCAAACGTCAGTCCTTATTAGGTTTATGGGGCGAACAGTTGCCTGCGTCCGTCGCCGCTGAGTATGTTGTCATGCCTTCGTCCGAGCCCTTCAACTACCGGCTGCGCATGGATTATGTCTGCTCTGACGATCGCTTTGGCCTGCGCCAGCGCAAGCGCTTCTACTCGGTGGTCGATCTGCAAGAATGCCACCTGATTCCACCGCCGCTCTTCGCGAAGGTACGCGCCGTTTATCAATATCTACGGGACTTGAACGTCCCTGATTATAACGTGTACCATAACACCGGCTTTTTGCGGTATCTCGTCGTGCGCCGTAATGTGCGTGACGAATGGATGCTGACTTTTATCACTGCTGAGCACGACTATCTTGATGCTATGGCGCAGTCCGCACAGTTTGCCTTGGACGAGGGTGCGACGAGCGTATGGTGGTTGCACAACCCGCGCCATGCCGACATCTCATTTGGTGCGGCTTTCGGTCATTGGGGTGCCGAATACTTGAGTCAGTACATTGCCGGTGCACAGTTGCTCATGGGACCCAATACCTTCTTTCAAAACAATCCGCGAGGCTTCGAGCAGATCCTTGACTATTGTGCGCCTTTTGTGGCCGGTGCAACTCGCTTGGTAGATCTCTATGCCGGTGTTGGCACGATCGGTATCGTCTTGGGACGCTCCATTGAGTGTGTGCTGGCGGCGGAGTTGGTTGAGGAAAGCGTAGATTTATTGCGCGCCAACGTCGAACTGAATGGTGTCATGGACAAGACCGAAATTATTGGCGCCGACATTGCCGAGCTTGTCCGTGACTTTGCCTGGCAAGCGGGTGATATCGCCGTGCTCGATCCACCGCGGGCAGGGCTGCTCCCGCCGGTCTGCCGCCGCCTTGATCGGCATGGACCACAGCGCATCGTCTATATTTCCTGTAACCCGATCACGCAGGTCGCCGATGTCGCGCTGCTGACACAGTACCGCATTGTGGCTGCACGTGGGTTTGATCTGTTTGGACAAACGTACCATGCTGAAAATGTCGTCGTGCTTGAGCGTGTGAGCGACGAGTAGCGTTCCATAACTGAGATCACCGGCACGAAGGAGTGCAGTATGAAGATTGAACGGAACCTGGGTTTCGAGTTGGTGCGTGCGACTGAGGCCGCTGCTTTACGCGCAGCTCGCTGGATGGGTCGTGGTGATAAAATTGGTGCCGATCAAGGAGCGGTCGATGCCACGCTAGACAGCTTCGTGAGCTTCATCCCAATTAAAGCAACAATCCCCGCAGCACGGGGATCACGTGTGCTGCGGGGTTAAGCTACTAGACGCCCTGCTCCATCACATGGTGGGGCTTGATCCGCAGAATCACCCGTGACTCGTCCGGCGTGTGCATCGGGTAGCGCTCCTGCCCCAAATACTTCTGAGCCAGATGGTCGATATGCTCGGACGCCCCCTCGTGACGCCGCTCAACCACCGTGCCCCGCACGACTGCATAGCGATAGGAGTTCTGGGAGTCTACGACGCTCACTGCCACCTCCGGATTTTGCGTGGTGTTCTTGGTTTTGAGCCGGCTATCGTCGGTGTTGATCAGGATGTGGCTCCCGTCGGGCTCGACGTCGACCCATACCGGTGTGATCTGCGGCGAGTTATCCGCCATAACGGTCGCAAACTGTGCGATCTGTTTCTCTTGTAGCAGCTTGACGCCACCGGGTGAGAGCTTGTCCGCTTTCGGCATCAAATAATCTCCTTCGTGTGACGCTCAGGATGAGCGCCATGACCATCCCCTTCAGTATAGCCTTATTATAGCGGTGCGATCATCCAACGACCATACAACACAAAGGCGGTCAATATGAGAAGGGCCAGACGGGGAACCATTCTGTCAAGATGTAAATTTTTGATTATCATTAGACGGAGATCAAATATGCCGCACATCTCGCCCACGGTTCGCCGGTTCTTCAGCTATTACCGTCCATATAAGAAGCTCTTCGTGCTGGACTTCTCCTGTGCCATCGTGGCAGCAGTGCTGGAGTTAAGTTTTCCAGTCTTTGTGAATCAAACTGTCGACCGCCTACTGCCCGGCAACAACTGGCCGCTGATCCTGCTAGCTTCTGGCGGGCTGCTGGGTGTGTATGCCTTCAATACGCTGCTGCAGTTTATCGTTACCTACTGGGGCCACATGCTGGGCATTAACATCGAGACCGAGATGCGCCGGTCGTTGTTCAATCATCTGCAGAAGCTCTCGTTCCGTTTCTTCGATAACCATAAAACCGGTCATTTGCTGTCACGCATCTCCACGGATCTGATGGATATTGGTGAGATGGCACATCATGGTCCTGAGGATATCTTCATCGCCGTGATGACCCTGATTGGTGCATTCGCCGTCATGCTTGCGATCCACGTTAGGCTGGCGTTGCTGACCTTTCTGGTCATTCCCGTCTTGATCTGGCTGGGAATCTTTTTCAACCAGAAGATGACCAAAACCTTTCGCCGCCTGTTCAGCGATGTCGCGGATTTCAATGCACGGGTCGAAGATAATATCGGTGGCATGCGCGTAGTCCAGGCCTTCGCCAACGAGGAGTATGAACAGCGCCTGTTTGCGATCAATAACGTTCGCTTCCGGCAAACGAAGTTAATGGCCTACAAAATCATGGCCTGGAGTTCGTCACTGAGCTATGTGCTGATGCGGCTTGTGTCGCTCTTCGTGCTGATCTGTGGCGCGTGGTTCGTCTTTCATGGCGAATTGACCACGGGCGCCTTCATCGGCTTTTTGCTGCTGTCTAACATACTGTTTCGGCCGATCGACAAGATCAACGCGGTGATCGATCTGTATCCCAAGGGCATCGCCGGCTTCAAGCGCTTCTTGGAAGTGATGGACACGGCTCCCGAGGTCGCAGATGCAGTGGATGCAGTCGAGGTTGAACAACTGCACGGGGATATTTGCTATCACGATGTTTGCCTATGACACGGAGCGACCAGTGCCCCACAACGTCAACCTGACGATCCAGTCGGGCGAAACGGTGGCATTCGTGGGACCATCTGGGGCGGGCAAGACGACGTTGTGCAGTCTCCTGCCCCGTTTCTACGACGTCACGGCCGGTCAAATTACCATTGACGGCCAGGACATTCGCGGGATCACACTGGCATCATTGAGGCGGCAGATCGGCGTCGTCCAGCAGGATGTGTTCCTGTTTTTTGGCACAATCCGGGAAAACATTCAGACAGCGCTAGTCGAGCTGTCACAGGGACGTACAACGCTGGTAATCGCACACCGGCTGGCGACGATTAAGCATGCCGACCGCATTATCGTCGTCACCGAACAAGGTATCACTGAACAGGGAACGCACCGGGAGCTTGTCGGCGCGGGTGGTATGTATAGCAGGCTCCATCAAGGGCAATTCAGCATGTAAATCAAGGCTGATTAAAACCCGACTTTAACCAGCGTAACGCCCATGCGATCAACGGGGTAGCCAACTCCTTCATGCGCCAGCCCGGCATAAAAATACATTTTGCTTTGTCGTTCCAACAGCTGAATGGTGCCCACAATCTTCACTTCCTCACCGGGCTGGAGCAAGTCAGAGTGGTTCGGCACGTTCCATTGGCTCAGCGGCCGGTTGGTCATGGCCCAGCGGAACGGATAGCCGGGCCCACCATCATAGCCGACCGCTACCCGCCAGAAGCCACCGCCTTTAGAGGCCCATTGCTGACCATCAATCGAAGAAAAAATGTCATGCGTCGTGTAGCGATAGCCAACGGCCGGGCCTTGTGTGCGAATTGGGACATTCCCAGTATTTTTGACCTTAATAGTGGCCGTAATCACACCGCCAAGCTCAACATTGGTGGGTGCGATATTAAAGTAGGTGATCTGCGCCTCCGAGCGTCCCGGTGAATCGATGCGGATCTGGCCCTTGCGTTGGACAACATTGCCGACTGTATCGCGGGCAGTTACGGTATAGGTATAGGTGCCTGAGGCCAACAGGGAGCCATCCTGCCGTTTTCCGTCCCAGATATGACTTTGCGCATACGGTCCTTCTTCAACATCGCTAATAAATGGTACGGGCCCATCTGGTGCTTGAATCGCGATGCTTACGGTCGACGTAATCGGTAAATGGTACGAGAAGGTCGTTACATCATCAATGGCATCCTCATTTGGCGAAACAACCTGCGGCTCCACATGCAGATCTTCGATCAAGGGGAGTTTCGTTGCAGCGTCGCGCACTTCGAGTGTGCCCTGCTGCTCCATTGTACGGTGTGTCGCCTGGGACTCGGCCTGGACAATATAGTGGTACGTGCCATTCGGTAGTACCTGCTGGACAATAGCCATATCACCTTGCGACGTGCCGCGCACCGTCCCGTCAAAGCGTAGTGCATAGTCTGTATTCATGGGCACGCGCGGCTCACGATCACGCAATACATAGTGTTTGCCCGCCGCATCGGTCAGATATACCGATACCAGCGCCGGTTCGCTGACGCGATAAGCGATGGTCGTCGCATCGCCCGAACCATTCGGATGAATAACCGGTGTCGTATTTCCATCGCCGGCATGCACATCGCTCAACAGCGTCGTCTGCCCGCAGCTACTCAAGCCTACATTAGCGAGCAGCCAAACCACGAATACCAAAGGCCCTATGCTTCTCATCAATCCCTTTAAAGCTTGGCGTTTTGAGGGTTCAAGCGTTCCTGCACCGCCGTTCGATGCTTATAGCGCTGCTCAAAGATTAACAGCCCTATAAGTCCCAGCGAAACGCCGAACCACAATGTACAAAAACGAATCAGAACTGTTGCTGCTGCCGCTCCACCACGTGACAAGCCCGCCACCAGTAGCAACAAAAGCCCGGCGCTTGACGCCTCTGACACGCCCAGGCCGCCGGGCAAGAATGAGACCAGCCCGAACAGTGTCGAGGCGGCAAACACAAAGGTTGAGATCAGCAGCAGCCGTGCATCGCCGGGAATGCCGAGCCCGATGAGCACATAATACAAAGCAATGCATTCGCCAAACCAGGAGATGACGCTAAGGAGCGTAGATATAAGCAACAGCCGCCAGGACAGCAGCGCGAAGCTGGAATCATAAAAAGCCTGCAGTTGAGGTGCAATGCGTCGTGTGAGGCGGGTTTCCGCAGTCCGCATCAGCAACCACTCCGCCAGCGGCTTATATTGGACTGCTGCGAGGGCAAATATTCCTAGCACCACCAAAATCCAGAACAGTGGTCGGGCCGACGGATACAGGTTGAGGCCAGCCGCCATCAACAGCAGCATGCCTAACCCATCGGTCAGCCGCTCGGCCATGACGATGGGAGCCGACGACGCGATTGGCGTGCCGTTCACACGTTTAAGGAGGTAGGACTTAAACACTTCGCCGACCTTGCCAGGCGTCACCGCCATGACCATTCCGGACGTAAACATCAGCCCACTGTCAAGCCTGCTGACCCCTGTCCCAAAGCCGAGCTTGCGGAGATAATATTCCCACTTTGCCCAGCGCAATACGTAGTTGAACACGGTCCAGCCGATGATCGCGCCGAGTACCGGCCAGTGGAAACCGGCGAAGCTCTGCCTGACGCCGCGCAGATCGGTGAAGACGCTCAAACCCGCTAGTACGATGGCTCCAAGCACCACCGACAGCGCTAGTCGCCGACCCAGATGTGGCACAAGTGTCATCGAAACTCCCAAACACCCGTCATTCTACCGC
>JACDGP010000035.1 GCA_013821605.1 Herpetosiphonaceae bacterium | reverse complement strand
GGGTCAATGTCGGAGGGACGTAGGGCGTCGCGGTTGCTGTGAGCGTCGTCGTCGTCGTCGTCGGTTGGTCGGAGTTGAGGATGAGCGGCAGGTATACACCTTGACCCGAAGGCGTGCTCGTAGCCGTGGCTGAAGGCGTCATTGTGGCCGTGGCAGTGGTCGTGGCCGTCATTGGCGTGATCATGACAGTCGCAGGACCATTATCTGAGCCGCCACTGAAGCGATAGCAGGAGCACCCTGGGTCAAAGATTTCGCCCGTTGCACTGGCTCGAAAGGTAACGGTCCCCGGCGCGAGGGCCCGGAACGTAATGACCGTACAGCCGGTAGGATCTTGATCATACTTGCAGGGTTGGGGCAACGGAGGATCGAATTGAGCGAGCGTTGGTGGGTCAACAGTGATGGTGGTGTACGGCAAGCCAAGGTTAACGTAGGTGATGTGCAGGGTGATGAGCGAGCCGACCGGAGTGGTGGGTGACTCGACGGCGAGTTCAAGGTGTGGAGTAGGGGTGGTGGTTGTAGCTGTCGCCGAGACCGTAGGCGTTGTTTGCGGTGTGACGCCCGCCGTAAAGCCGCTTTGCAGAATGAGCAGGGCCGCGAAGGCACTTGCGAAGGTGACCAGCAATAAGCGTGGATGCCAGCGATGCATAAGCCCCCCTCGACGCAAAATATAGGAATCTACAGATCTGGGATACCAAGGTCCCGGCAAATCTTCCGCGCGAGTTTGCCATCAATCTCGCTGTGGCGGGGAACTTGTGAGACATCGCCAGTCACAGGGTTGCGCCATATCGAATGCTTGCCTCCTTCTCGTACGAGGACACAGCCATGCTTAGTGAGGTGGCTAATAAGTCGGCGCCGGTTGGCCACTCTAAACCGTGACCGTCAACTCTTCGCGGACCCGATGGACAGTAGGCTCAACCTCATCATTCTCGCGGCGGACCTCCAGAATAAGCGGGATGACCTCTTGCAAACTCTGGCGCGCTTCCTCTAGCGTGCGCTCTTGAACGTTGGCGCCCGGCAGTTCCTCTGTCCATCCGATCCACCAGTCGCCGCGCTGCTCAAAGACGGCAGTAAAGGTTCGTGTCATTAGTTTTACCTCGTGCTCACACCTGAGCCCCTCGTAGTAATGCACGCAGTCTACACGTTAGCAGGGCAAATGTCTACATTGCATGGATAATATTTGGGTTAACAATCCGCTCGCGTATAATGGCACCAACGGAACCATAGAGGGGAGACTATCAATGAAGGTATTGCCGTTAGTCCAGCGTGGGCTGCAAACGAGTCGCCTTGTGTTAGGCTGTATGTCCTTTGGCGGAGGGTGGAACGATAATCCGATCACGAAACAGAACGTCCTCGAAGCCGAGCAGGCGGTCGATGCTGCACTGTCGATTGGTATTTCCATGTTTGACCATGCCAATATTTATGCGCGTGGCAAAGCGGAAGAAACCTTCGGTAGGATCCTGAAGGAGCGACCGGAATTACGGGAACAGATCGTCATTCAATCCAAATGCGGTATTCGTTTCGGCGAAGGATCGGTGCCCGGACGCTTCGACTTCTCCAAGGAACACATTCTTGAGGCGGTTGATGCCAGTCTGCGCCGCCTGGGCATCGACTATTTAGATGTCTTACTGCTACACCGGCCCGACCCTTTGATGGAGCCGGACGAGGTCGCAGAAGCGTTCGGCCAACTGAAAGCCGCCGGCAAGGTGCGGTATTTTGGCGTCTCTAACATGAGCGTTGGCCACATCCGCTTCCTCCAGCGTGCCTTGCCCGATCAATTAGCGGTCAACCAGCTTGAAATGAGCTTGTCACGTTTGGACTGGCTTGATCAAACCGTCCATGTCAACCAAGAAGCGGGCGTTAAGGTTCATTTCTCTGAAGGGCTGATGGAATACTGCCAGATGGAACGTATTCAAATCCAAGCGTGGGGTCCGCTGGCGCAGGGGCGTTTCTCGGGACGCGCACTCGACAAGGAGCCCGAGAACGTGCGCAAGACGGCGGAGTTGGTTAAGCAGCTGGCCAGCGCCAAAGAAACGACACCGGAAGCCATCGTGCTCGGCTGGTTAATGAAGCATCCAGCGCTGATTCAGCCGGTCATTGGCACCATCAATGCCGCACGTATCGTTGCCTGTAAGGACGCGGAGCAGCAAGCGCAACTCATGACGCGCGAGGAGTGGTACACGCTGTATGTGAGCGCCCGCGGCCAGAATATGCCATAAGGAGTAATCAGCTTCAGCCCCCACGCATCCGACCGGCAACGAGCAGAATTGTTTGACCATAGGTCGTGCCGGGAACGGCCCAGGTCCCATTGAGGCCATCAATCGTGGGGGCGATGCCACGGTAACTCAAAGGTAAAGGCCGGTAGGCCAAAGCCTGATTAATGAGCTGTCGTTGGGCGGGATTGGCCTGCGCGTCGGTCAGGGCGTAGGCCAGCAGCCGGCCAAGATGGGCCGGCACGGAATCACTGGTCCACGCTGGAAAACTCAACCCTGCTTCCCACTGGTTGTTATGCCAGGCCCAGCCGGGTCCGGGGGGAGCATCGGGCGTCCCTGCCTGGACTTGACCGGTGACTCCCAGCCCTGCGGGATTACGTTGCGGTCGTAGTGACCACCACGAGGTCAAGCCGCCGGTCTCGACGCTCATCTGAGCCATTGCCAGAAACCAATCTATGCCAACAGCATCGCCCTGCTGTTGGTAGGCATCGACAATCGTTGCACAGTCATCCGGCGTATAACCGCCGACACTCGAATCGGGGTTAGCATTCGCCGCAAACCACGCGGTCGCTTGCTCCACTGTGCCCGATGCTGGACCCAGGATCGGCGCGTCGTCAACCACAATCGCAGTACCGGCCTGCACAAGTGGGAGCCAGAGGCGCGGTGTGAGACTCGCCTGGGCATGGCTACGCACTGCCCGGCTACCGGCGGCAACGACAGCTGTAGCTAGGGCACCAAGCACGGTGCGGCGCGAGACGCACGCATGATAGCGACTTCTAAACTCTCCCATAGCTCTCCTTACCTGCCCCACTGTCTAAGCTGCTGGATCTTAGCCGTTTTCTCAGGTCCATGCAACATGTAAGCGCTCCCCAACCCCCTCGAAGCTTTGTCTCGCCGGTCATAGACGCTTGACCATGTACCAGATGTGGACTATATTGTGGATTGTTATCCACATAGTTAGGTGTCGACATGAAAACGATTCAGATGACGATCGATGAACCACTGCTTGCAGAAGTCGACCGGGTCATTGTGGAACGCAAGACAACCCGCTCCGCATTCATTCGCGCTGCGCTGGAAGCTGCAGTACGTAGCTATGAGATTGCAGCTGCAGACGCCCAACATGCACGAGGCTATACCGACCATCCTGTCCAGCCAGGTGAGTTTGATATATGGGCCACTGAACAGACGTGGGGACAGGAATGAATCAAGGCGACGTGTACTGGTACAGTTTCCACGCACCAGACAAACGGCGTCCCGTCTTGATTTTGACTCGGACTCCTGCTATTAGATTTTTACCCGGTATTACCATCGCGCCGATTACGTCAACTATCCGTGGGATTCCTTCAGAAGTTGTGCTTACGCCCGCAGATGGTCTTTTTAACGACTGTGCGGTCAATTTCGACAACATCCAGACGGTGCCTAAGGCAAATTTGAACACTTTCATTACCCACCTATCAGCGACTAAGCTGCGAGCGGTGCGATTTGCTATTGAGTTTGCCTTAGGCTTTGATGCAATCAGCTAGTACGAAATAGTATTTGTCCCATTAACAGAAAGACCCAGCATGAGCAAGGGCCGCCTAGAAGCGTTCAGCGATGGTGTGATTGCGATTATCATCACGATCATGGTGCTGGAACTACGAGTACCGGAGCACACCGATTTGGCCGCGTTGCGCCCATTGCTACCGGTATTTTTGAGCTATGTCCTGAGTTTTATTAATATCGGCATCTACTGGAACAACCACCACCACCTGCTCCACGCGGTTAAGCGCGTCGATGGCGGTGTGCTATGGGCCAATTTACATCTGCTATTCTGGTTATCGCTCTTCCCGTTCGGCACGGCCTGGATGGGCGAGAATAACTTCTCCACGTGGCCGGTTGCATTCTATGGTGCGATCCTATGGCTGGCTGCAATCGCGTATTTTATTCTTACCCGCGCGCTCATCGCAAGTAATGGCACCGATTCTGTGCTGGCGACCGCCATTGGCCGAGACTTCAAGGGCAAAATATCGGCGGTGATCTATTTTGTGGCCCTTCCAATTACCTTTGTGAACTCGTGGCTAGCGTGCGCGATATACGTGCTCGTCGCAGTCATGTGGCTCATCCCTGACCGCCGCATCGAGAAGACGGTTGCCCAATAAGGAGCCACTATGCCCTACCGCTTACTAGCCCTTGACCTTGACGGCACCATACTGAGCCCAACCGGGGAACTCAGCTCGGCCGTCCAGCATGCCATCGCGGACACGCAGGCGCGCGGTGTGAGGGTGACGCTCGCGACGGGCCGCACCTTTACCGCGACGTTACCGTTCATCAAACTGTTGGACATCCACGAGCCCGTTATCTGCTACCAGGGTGGTTTGCTCATCGAGCCAGTGACGCGCGAAATCTATCACCATGCTGTTATGCCGAATGACCTCGCGGTCGAAGCCGTGCAGCTGCTGCTCACCATGCAGTTACCGGTGGTTGTATTCATCGATGAGATCCAGTATATCGCCGCATATGGGCCGGAGATCAACGAGTACAACGCGCTGCACCCAGAGGGTGTGCACATCGTGGTCGAGCCCAATTTGGCCGGCCTCGTCGCCACAACTGCACCGCTCAAACTGCTCTTCATTGCGGAGTCGGACGTCGTTACGCAGGCACTGGCTGAACTGGTCGTGCACTTCGCCGGTCGGCTCACCGCACTACGCTCCCACGCCAACTTTGGCGAACTCACCCCACTAGGCGTCAGCAAAGGAGCAGCGTTGCAACAGCTGGCGCAGCGGCTGGGCATCGCCCGCGAAGAGGTGATCGCCATCGGTGACCAGGAGAACGACTTGCCAATGATCCGCTGGGCCGGCCTCGGCCTCGCGATGGGCAACGCGATCCCGGAAGTCCAGGCGGCGGCTAAGGCCGTGCTACCACCCGTGTGGGAAGATGGCGTAGCGTGGGCGATCAACACCTATCTACTCACGCCTGAGTAGTAGCTGCCGCTGTATACAATATCGATGGGATGACCGCCGCAGCAGGCTACGGCGGTCGGTGCGGGTCCTTTCGCGATGTACCTTACGCGGGTGCCGCTGCTAGGCTCAGATTGGCTCGCCATGCATCAAAATCGTTATCGCTCCACATGACTGGATCCTGTTTGCGACCGGGGGGTAGAGCGATGTGCCGATGGGTTTCCACATCTACAGATAGGTCTTGGATAGGATAGATGTCAGCGAGTTCGAGGACCAAGCTCTCCAGTGTGGCGCGCATCTCAGGTGTCCAGTTTTCGCCCGTCGTCAGATGGCATTCGATGCTGATAGTGTTGATGTTAGACCATCCATCAATGCACCTGCCAACAGCCCATGCGATGAACAGGCGTGGATCGAGCAGCCGCGCACACTGACCCTGCTTGCCGATCATGTAGTGCGCACAGACCTGGTTATTTGGGTCTTGTTCGTTTGTTGCGTCACTGAGATAGCGGCATTCGCCTGTGAAGGTACTGCCGAGGACACCATCGGTGGTGTGAACGACAATGCGGTTGGGTAGGCGCCCGCCGAAATTGGCGCGGCTCCAGTAACCGTTATTGACTGGCCGGAACTGCGTGGTATCCCAGGTCGTCCGGTCAATGTTCGTAGTCATGAGAAACTCCTGTTAGTGGTAAAACCATTCGACCATATTCAGGCCATGGCACCCTTGTACCAGTTCGCTCTTTACCATAGCGGTGGCCTGCTTACCCGACGGCGGGCGTACCCCAGCTCCTTCTAGGCGAGTTTAGCTCCATCAATGCGGTTTGGTACCATTAGCTGAGGCTGGATCCTGTGAGAGTGGCACACCTCCTTTGTCTGATACGCTTGTAGCAACGACTAGATCAACCTCCGCGTCGCGGGTCGTTATCTCGTTTGGGGATGGTGATTGCGCTACCACTGTCCCATCTATCTCACCATGCTTCCGAGGCACATTGATGGTTGCGCCTTTCGCCAAGTTGTGATCGTGTAGCGTATCCGTTGCCGGCTCTTCGGGTTTGCCTATCACATTGGGAACGCCTTGCGGTACTTTGAACAGCTTCTCAACTTGCGCATCAAGCCAGATGAAGACATCCCGTGAGCCATAGCCTGCGAGCGCTGCAGCAGCGAAGTTAGCCAGGAGTTGAGCGCTGCCGCCGTCCGTTGTGGTACTCCCGCTAAATACGGCAGTGCTGCTGTGGATCAGGGCATACACGAGGAGCGCCAGCACGCCCCCCATCCAAGGAGCCGTGATGTACTTCCACGTATGCCGTGACGCAAAGCCATTACTATAGCGAAGAAAGCTACGGATTCCATTAACAATGGCACCGAGTGCACCGCCAATCATCGTAAAGGCAATGAGATGGAAGGTGGGCGTATTGAGGCGCGTCAGACTGTAGCCGAACAGGCCGATCAATGTGTGCGCTCCAATCCAAGTATCGAACAGTTGCCAGCTAAAGAAGGCAAGCATAAGCAGCAAATAGACGATACTAAAGATGCCAGCTACCAAACCGTGTTTTGCCTCTGCTTTTTCCTTCTGCCCACTGTCGAGCTTCTCGGGCAATCCAGCATCCCGCGCGGTTTTACTGAAAGATAATCCGGAACTGACATCTTTCAGGTTCTTTGAATCCAGCATATGTACCCTCCTTTCGAACTCAATAAGGGAGGGCAGCCCAGAAACCTTGCAGTTGCCGCCTGGTCCAACATACTAAGCGGAACATTCTGCTGGTTCATTGTTCTGACATGTCCGCAGGACCGGCTAAGTGCAAGAAGCCGGGTTTCTAACCCCCTTTCTCTTGTGAGGGACCCGATGAAAGCCTGCATGGATGCTCAATGGTGAACGCATGACGCTGAAGATCTGCGGGAGGCAGATGGCAACGTGCAGCCACGTGCCAGTTGAATCCATGCGCTCCCTGTGCTATGATGTTTCTGCGCTATGGGAATGCCCCTTACTGGCCAAGATCGTCCGCATCAGTCCACACTATCCGTCTATCAGGTACGCATTTGTGGTGTTGATGGAGCACAACTCTTCAGAGCTCGAGATTCAGTGTCGGCAAGCAGTTGAGCAGTTCGTTACGCGGCATGCGTGGGCGCTTCTCGACCACGAACTGTTCGTGCAGCAAACGCTTGCCCAGATCCTTCAAGATGTAGATGCCAAACCACCAAGAGCTGCACTCTATGTCTACAGCCAGGCCATGTACAACGCTTGCTCGGGGAGCGAGGGTCAAGACCGACAAGAGCTTGGTTACACCGAACTGCACCGCTATCTGTGTGATATTGCCTATTGGAGGTACCGGGATGTCAGCACGGAGGCCGCGCAGCAAGCATTGGAAGCGACCTTCATCGCTTTTCAACGCTGCCGCACTCCAGGCGCATTTCTTGCGTTTGCTTTGCAGCATCTCCGCGATGCGGCGAAAGCGCTGCGACGACAGTTAAGCCGGCCCGAGGCTTCATTTGAGGCAGCATCCCACCCGGATGATGTCCCCCTGCTTGAGCGACTTGTCGATGAGGCACAGTTGGACCCCGCTGACGAAGCCCTGCTGCGCATGCGAGGACAGGAACGCGTCGCCGGGGTCGAGCGCTGTCTCGAAGAGTTTCGCCAACTCCACCCCCGTGCACACCAGCAACTTGAGGTGCTGTTGCTGCAGTATAGGCATGGGCTTGATGATCGCACGATCGGGCAGCGACTTGGCAACTCAGTCGAGAACGTCTATGTGTTACGCACACGGGCGATTGCGAAGCTTAAGCAACTGGCGTGCTGGCAGGAACTCGCAAGGGAAGATGGGTTGTTGCCACACGTGAAACACGAGACGAGGGACAGACGGCCAGTCGAGGGCGGGGAGTAAGTAGTGGATGTGACAGGCGACAGCGATTCCAATGTCTCGGAGCATGGTGCAAATGCAGCCGAAACGCATATGGTGCGGACACGTTTTCCAGATTACGTGATGCAGCGCATGCTGGGGAACGATGCGTCAGCGCTCTACCCAGAGGTTTCCGAGCACATCCGCACATGCAGTGTATGTCGTGCGGAGCTTGACGAGTTGATCGAGTATGTTGATGCTACGGCTGACGACGAAATCCCGCCCGCTCCCAGCTGTTCGCAGCCCGATCTATCGTTCTTACGACCCGCTCGCCCATTATCTGTTCCATCGCAGATGTCACTCCAGGCATTGGTGATCGACACGCTCGACCGGATCATCATTTCATTCTCTCAGGCGCTGGCCAACACCATCCACCAGCCAGTGCCCGTAAGCCAGTTTCGGGGCGGAGCCCAGGGCGACTGGCTGTATCGCTATCATGTGGAGCGAGCAAGTGCAACGCAGCACATCAATGTAACGGTCGACGTTGCAACAGAAGATCGAGCACGCAAGCAGGCTAGGGTGCGTGTCGGCGTCGAAATGCTTACCAAAGACGTATTCAATCAGGGGGGTAGCTCGGTGATCCTGCGTATTGCTGGCACGAGTTTGCACGGCGAGACGGACGAAATCGGCTTTGTTGTTTTCACACCGGTTCCAATGGAAGCAGTCGGTGACATGCAGGTCGAGATCAGGCCTGGTGCGTTACCTGAAGGGTAGCAATGTACCGGATGGTACTAGCGCGGTCCGCCGATAAGCATAAAAGGTGCCCAGAAGAATGGGTCGGCAAACAGATGGGTATCCAGGTCGGCCTGGACACCTATCATATCATTGAGCGCTGCAGCGAGCTCGGGGTTATCCGAATGCAACCGCGTGATGGTTGCCTGGAGATCGCGTCCCGTCATCTCACGGATCGTTACCTGTGCATCTCGTAGCGCCGCCGCCACCGGCACCCCCGCTCGTAGCGCGGTATACAGCAGTTCCATGATCAGCAGCGCGACAAGGTCGTTGGCCTCCCACAACGTGCAAACAACACTGGGGACGCCTGCGTATAAGAATGCGCGCTGGAGGCCAAACAACTCGTCGCCGGGAACGACATGGCTCAGCCCACTTGTACATGCGCTTAGCGTCACCAGATCAGCTTGGAGGTTAAGCCGTCCGATGATCGTCCGTGCGGTTAGCGCCTCATCTTCTCCTAGTTGTAGTGCGGAGTTGAGCGGATCTTGGGGGTCATAGACTGCATGTCCGGCGAAATGCAGCCAGCATGCGTGGCGGGCCGGCTCGATCAGACTATCGGTCTTACGCTGGGGACCGGTCCACGCCTCGCCACCTAGCAATCGAGCGATCGCACGTGCTTCGACTTCGGCATAACGCAGTTCGCGCTCGCCTACACCATTGTAGCCTACCGCGAGTAACCCACGGCCGCGACCACGAGGGCATGCGAGGCAATTGCGTAACAGAATCGTTGCACTAGGCACCATGGCGACTGCTGGACCGCTACGATCAAGGAGGAACTCCCCGGAAGCAGAGCAGAGGGCCAGAAACGGTACGTAGTGCAGTGGCCCATGCGGGATCAGGTAGAGCAGTTGACGGTCTTGTAGCACGTGTTGAAATGGTGCAATAAGGCGTTTGTGCAATTCTGTGAGCAAACGCGGCCGCTCTAACAGACGCCTGCTTGGGCCAGCATCATGCGGCAAGGGCCGCAACGTATTTGGATCGAGCAATGGGCGGTAGATCTCCAGGCCGTCGTGCGTGACAACGAAGATTAGGATGGAAGGTCGTGTGGTAAGATGTTTGCGCAGACGCGCATTATTGAGTGGGAGCCGGTTGATGAGGCTATCACCGCGTGGCAGAACACCTGTGGTGAAGTACTCAACGAGCACGGCATCCTTGGGCAGGTGCGCCTGAATCTCCGCCAGTGTAGCGACCGGCTGGTCGAACGAGGCGTACAGTTCAGGCGATTTCTGCGCCAGCATATCAAGAAACGCACGTGCACGTGCGCGCTGTACGAAATGGTAGGCCTCAGCATGACGACCCTGCTCAAGCAGGAGGAGGATGGTCGCCTCGTAGATTTGCTGTGTGGCGCCGAGGAGCCCAAGCTTCACTTCCTCGCCGGCCGCAGCCCCGCGCAGGGTCTCAAGCAAATCGATCGCTTTGCGGTACGCGTTGGCAGCTGCATGGGTCAATCCTTGAACCTTATACACTTCGCCACAGCGGAAGTGAGTGAGCGCCAATGAGTGCGTGTTACGTAAGCCCGCAGCGATTGTAGCGGCCTGCTCGTAGGCCGCCAGAGCTTCAGACCAATGCTCTTGAGTTTGGTAGAGGAACCCAAGCAGGAGCCAGGCATCCATCGTTACAGCGGGGTCGCCATGCTGTTGAGACCGTCCGATTTCCAGACTACGCAGATACCACATTTTGCTTTCGACTTCGTCACCGAGGGCATGGTGCAACTGAGCCCGCAGACAATACAGGTTAGCCAGTTGAGACTCTACACCCAGCCGGACGTAGATCACGTCGGCTGCATCCAAATGATGTTGCGCGTCCTGCCAACGCCCAAGCTGTATCGCATTCTTGCCGACCTCATAGTGCGCATGCGCCTCGTGGTACGTATCGTCCAGCGCTTGATACGCATGCAGACTCTGCTCGCTCAATTCCAGTGCCTGGATGTAGTAGCCAATCTCGTGGTAAACCATGCTCATATTGAGCAGAGCGTGAGCTTGAAAGGTAGGATTGGTGGTTACGCCCGCAAGTATATGAACCTGCCGGTAGAACTCCAGTGCCTGGTCGTATTGGGTTTGGAACCAGTGGATCTGCGCCAGCATGTTGAAGGCGCGCATCCGGATGTCGTCTGCCAGTGAAGGATCGGCCACGAGGGTCGAGAGGATGGCTTCACCGACCTCGTAGTTTGGGATGTGAAGCGCATCAAAGCCGTCATAGAGCGACAGCAGGTGGAGATGGCGTTGCGCCTGCGGGCGTGCGGCCCGGAGGACGGCGACGTAGTGGCGGATACGTTCCCACTCACGGCGCTCGATCAACGGTACGCGGAGCGCCTCAAGGTGATAGAAGCAGCGCTCCTCGTGGTCACGACGCTCGGGGATACTGGGATCATCCTGCAAGCGCTGCAGGAAGCGGACAAATGCTTCCTCGTGGAGCATCAACTCGTCGTCTGGATGCTCTGCACGTAGGCGGGCCAGTACATCGGTCCACACATCCTCACGGACTTGAAATGAGCCGGGAAGTTCTGGGACGGGTACTACTCGGTCGCTGGCGAGCAGTTCGGTTAACGCAGACGCGTCGAACGAAGCAAAGGACTGCAACAAATCACCGTCGAAGCGACGAAGGATTGCGCAAAGTGAAAGGAGCGATAGATCATCCACCTTTAAGTTGATAGTCATCGACAGGCCTTTCTATCGGGTCAGGTGTGGTAGCACATTGAGCGTATGTAAGCAAAGCGGAGGCAGACTATGGCGAACGAACAGCAGTCGTATATGTTTAATCCGACGGATCAGTCTTCTGATCACATCATCCAGCCCCGTCCTTCAAATGTCACATTGACAAGAGCTTCAATCTATCCAGACAAAGCCGAAGTAGCCGCCGAGTCATCAAAGGCAGATTCTGGAAACATACCACAAAAGTTAGGCGAACGAAACGAAACACAAAAGACTGCGATCAAGAAGGCCATCACCAGTCCATTCCAGTTAGTTCCGATTTACGGTGCTAAGAGCGAACCAGATCATACGCTGGACGTAATGTTCAACACAGATAGCAAGGAGCTTCTTACTCCTTTTAATTGGACCTATCAGTGTTACTGTGTGCATTCAGGAGATCGAGATCCTGCCGGACAGCCGCTCTTCCAGGACCACATCTACCTCTTCAACGTCATCGTCGCATTTGAATGGTCACCGAGCCCATATAATGTCCAAATACTCGAGCGCGCCGTGCGGCGTGCCTCAGACTTTCTTTTCAACGTGACCGACGGCTGGATGACCTTCGGCCAAGTAATCATAGGTGGTCCCGAGTTACTTAACTGCGCTGATGTGCAGGTAATGGCCACGAACCGCCTGCTCCCGCGCAGTTGGGTTGGTGGTCTCCATGAATCAACTAAGTATATGCCCATTAGACTTGGCCGGGGGTACTGGCAGAAGAATAGCCGCGGAAGTATCCCGTGGGACGAGCCGGAAGCTTATCGAGTGCTGGTTCACGAGTGGGCACACTATGCTTTGGAATTACTTGATAATTACGTGGATACGCATCAAATATATATTCCCGATGACATCAAGGCTACTGCGTCACCTTACGAAGCACGACGCAGTACCCGGAACGTGGTTGTACCCTCGATTAGTCCACCCGTCGAGTCGATCATGTCCACGCTCGAAGGAACAAGCCAGCTCACGGCACACAGTAACACCGATGTTGCCAAAGGCAAGCAGGCTGAGTGGGACATTATCATCGATGGATTTAAAGGAGTTGGTACCAAGCAAATCCCTCGGTTTCCCCAAATTAAGGAACCAGTTAGGACCATCAGGGTTCCCTTGCCGTTACACGAACTGCCACATGTCGCTTGGCTGCAACTTTCCAGCACGAACGGTGCGCCAGGGCAGCACCCTAATTGGAAACAGGAATTACTACTCCCAGTGTCTCTGGTCGATCCCCGGGTAAATATCGAACACTGTTGGGTATACATTCTTAAAAACCTTGACGAGACTACTGTTCCTGATCGTATCCTCGCGCAAGGAACGCTCGACGCGCGCGTTGAGGATGGCTTCCGGCTGTTTGGCGCTGAAGAAGGCGACTCGATCGTCCTAATTGGCGATAGCATGGACTGGCACGAAAAGGTGCTGTGTGGAAAGATAGCTGGAGTAACAGACAAGGAGGAAGGACGCTGGGAGATTACGGCACTTAAATGGCGAGATGTGACACCCAAGTCGTTCCCAATCATTGAGGTGCAGCCGGAAGCAGTCCAGTCAGAATACGCTCGCACCGCCAAAATTCGCGTGAACGTATCTGCCCCTGGTAGCGCGGATGCTATCGCGCGTGCAGAAGTGTATGTCTTCCCACTCGATCAAGTTACTAGTCCCGATCCACAAGCCAACATTCGGATTCATCTAAGAGGAGGCCAGATCACCGAAGGCAGCACGCCATTGGATGGTCACGTTTTTGTGGAACAGGGCGACCAGCTTCCGGTCAGTGGGAATCGGGACCTCAAAGAAGGCATATCATTGGATGGTCACGTTTTTGTGAAACAGGGCGACACGTTTGTTATAGCAACCTATTCCCAGGGAGGAGGGCCGCCCACGGGCTCACCGGTAGGTGGGACACCAATGACGCCCGGTTCGTCAGACGGTAATCTGATGATCTTCTTCGCTGACCAAGGAGAATATCCAGATGGCAATAAACAGCACGGGAAGATCAGGATGGTGACAACGCGCTGGCCGGGCGGAGCACCCAGTAAACTGGATACAAACGCTGAGGCGCGTGGCTACACATATAGCTTGTGTAGCAACGATCTGTTGCCGCACGACTATCTGCCTACATTATGCATTTTTTATGACAAACGCACCGAACTGCGGGATGGTGAAGCGATTATCCACCGACAGGACGATAAGGGTGTATGGCACCCAATACCTTCGTACCGTCCCAGCGGGGCATGGTACGTCGCCGCGCCGTTGGATGTCACGACTGCTCCACGGCTCATTGACCCAGATTATAGAGAAGGTAACGTGCGATACGAGCGGTACCGCCTCTACTGGGTACCACGAGACTGATCAAGTACCCGTCAGTGGCACGACGTCACCCTGATCCTGCCCCTGCCAACAGCAAACGGCCACCGGCTATGGTGGCCGTTCGACGTTAAGTGCAAGCAATCGCCTGCTGCGTCTCCTTTCATAGGCATCGAGTGATACCCACGCACTCGGCAAGGAGCGAGATTATGAGTGACGCAGGAAACGGTCACATGGTGATGGAAGCGGGCAGCATGACCATTGCACATCCGACAAATGGTGACGAAACACGTTACCCGACCCGGATCGGCAACTTCCACAAAGGCCTACCTCACGATGAATTTGGCGAGGTCAATGCGATAGCCTACCAATCCCTACTGGATGCACTCAACAGTGGCCTGCCTGCCACTTTCGAAGCCATCAAGCTGGGGCTTGGTCGCAAGTTAACCGACCCACAGGCAGGACTTGCTACGGATGTGGAAGGGCCGAATCCTCACAACCTGACGATGCTGACACCGCCGACCCTCAGCAGTGCGCAAGAGGCGGCAGAGGCAGTCGAGCTCTACTGGATAGCTCTGCTACGTGACGTCCCGTTCACGGAGTTTGGTAGCGACTCGCTGGTTGCGCAGGCGGTCGTGGATCTGGGAAAGCTCACTGAGTTGGACCCAGAGCACAACATTCCACTTACAGCGAAGACCATCTTTCGTGGGTTCACCCACGGCGAGCGACGGGGACCGTACATTTCGCAGTTCCTGCTCAAGGATATTCGGTACGGCGCGTTGCTGATCAGCCAGAAAGCGCAAACGGTGGTGCCTGGTGAGGATTACTTGACCGACTATGGTGCATGGCTTGCAGTTCAGAACGGGTACCAACCAGGGCCGGATCAGTTTGACGGGACGCGGCGGTACATTCGGAACATGCGCGACATGGGTCAGTGGGTACACATGGATGCACTGTACGAAGCCTACCTCAACGCCTGCCTGATCTTGCTCGACATGAAGGTGCCGGTGGACGCAGGCAATCCTTACAATCCCGCCGTGCTTGGCAAATCGAAAACCCAGATCGGTTTCGGCACGTTCGGCGATCCACACATCCTGAGCTTGGTTACCGAAGTTGCCACCCGCGCCTTGAAAACCGTTTGGTACCAGAAATGGTTCGTGCACCGGCGGTTGCGCCCGGAAGAATACGGTGGCTTAGTGCACTTGAAGCTGGCTGGTCTCAATGGCACCAAGAAAAATTATCCAATTCACGACGATATTCTGAACTCCAAGGCGCTGGATAAGACATTCACGAAATACGGCACCTACTTGCTCCCACAAGCCTTTCCGGAAGGCAGTCCGACACATCCTTCCTATGGAGCCGGTCACGCAACCGTCGCAGGTGCATGCGTGACAATCCTCAAGGCATGGTTCGATGAGCAAGCACCGGTGCCAAACCCAGTCGTGCCAACTGACGATGGGATGGAACTCGTACCCTATACACGACCGGATGCACATCACCTGACCGTCGGTAGCGAGTTGAATAAGCTCGCGGCCAACATTGCAATCGGACGCAATATGGCGGGGGTCCACTGGCGAAGCGACTATATACAATCAGTCCTCTTAGGCGAGCAGGTCGCGCTCTGCGTCCTACGTAGTCAGATGAAAGACTACAACGAAGACTACTCATTCACGTTCACGAGCTTCGAGAACGACCAGTTCAAGATCACAAAGGATGCGATCACCAAGAACGGTGTGCTCTACGACGTCCAGTGCTGATGGTGAATAGGACCGTCCCGTCCTCCTTTGGGGAGAGCGGGACGGTAGTTTGTCAAGCTTCTCGTGATGGCGTGGCGTGGGCGATCAACACCTATCTGCTCACGCCCGAGTAGCTGCCGCCATCTTGCCCCACTCATGCCCCCCTGCTATACTCGCCCTATGAGTGATGCCATTATTTTGCGCTCGGTGGAAGATGCTCAAGCTGCCGTTTTAGCCCATATTGTTCCGCTTGGAACCGAGACCGTTCCTTTAATCGCCACCCTTGGCCGCACCTTAGCCGAGGATATTCGCGCCGATATTAACCTGCCACCCTTCGACAACTCAGCGATGGATGGCTTCGCGGTGCGGCATGCTGACGTCGCCGCGATCAGCGATCGTCCTGCAATCTTGCGCGTCGTCGGCGCGGTCCCGGCCGGAGGTGTCGCCACGACAGCCGTCGAGCCGGGTACAGTCATGCGGATCATGACGGGCGCGCCACTCCCGCCGGGTGCCGATTTGGTCGTGCCCTTTGAGGATACCGATGATCGCAGCACTACGTCACTGCGCAGTGAAGGGCGCGTCCGGATCTTCCAAGCTGGGGAGCCGGGCGCGAACGTCCGACGAGCCGGAGAAGATGTGCGGCGGGACACGCTGGTCGTGGCTGCCCGGACGGTCGTTACGCCCGGCGCGATCGGGGTGCTGGCCAGCGTCGGAGCCGCTAACGTCCAGGTGTATCGCCGGCCCAAGGTCGCCATTCTGGCGACCGGCGACGAGTTGGTCGAGGTTGGCAGCGTGCCGGGTCCCGGTCAGATTCGCAACTCGAACGGCTATGCGAATGCCGCACAGGTGATCCAGGCCGGCGGCGAGGTGCTACAACTGCCCATTGCCCGCGACACTGCCGCACAGGTACGAGCCCAACTGGAGCAGGGGCGAGATTGGGGTGCCGATCTGTTTCTGTCTTCGGGTGGCGTTTCGGTCGGCGATTATGATGTGGTCAAGCAAGTCTTGACCGAGCTCGGCGCGCTCGACTTTTGGCGCGTGCGTATGAAGCCGGGCAAGCCGTTGGCTTTCGGCCATGTGCTTGGTATCCCGCTGCTGGGTCTGCCCGGCAACCCCGTATCGGCCATGCTGACCTTTGAGCTGTTTGGCCGTCCAGCCTTGCTTAAGATGAGTGGACGGCGCACCCTGTTTCGCTCCACGATCACCGCGACGGTCGCCGACCGCATCCTTGACCGCGGTGACCGCCGCCAGTATCTGCGCGTGTCGATGCAACAGAACGGCGATGAATGGATCGCCCACCTCACCGGCAACCAAGGCAGCGGCATGCTTTCCTCGATGCTGCACGCCGACGGTTTACTGATCGTTCCCGAAGACACGCCGGTGGTTGAGCCGGGCACCCGTCTGCCAGTCATGATGTTGGGCTGGCCCGAGGTCGATCCGCGCGAGGAGCAGCCGCCATCGGCCGGCGATGATGTTTGCTGTTAGCACAGATTTGCGACAGTGCCCCTTGAAGGTCGTATAATAGGGGCATGAGTAACGAAGAGCCGCCGGGGGAGCGGCCCACCTTTGATCGCGAAGCAGCTCGTGCGCGCTATCGTAAAATGATGCGTGGGCCGTTTATGCGCGGCGTGGGCATCTTCACCGTCGTCGTGATCTTGCTATCTTGGGCGTGGGGAGCGGCGGCAGCCTTTGCGCCTAATGTTGAGCACTTGCCCAATCACGACTATAGTGTGCGACCGGCTCGGTGTATCGCCTGTCATACCCAACCGGCGAACGCGCCACGACCGGCGGGTGTAGCACTCCCCCCACGCATGCCGCACTGGTCGGCACCGAGTTGTGGCTTTTGCCACCGCCAAAGCTTGCCCCCCAAGTAACGCCGGTTTCTACGGACGACGAAACACGCATATGCTTTATACCGATACAATTACGGCAATCGCGACCCCGGTAGGTGAAGGGGGGGTGGGCATCATCCGCTTGAGCGGCACTGAGGCGCTGCCGATTCTGCGGCGTATTTTTCGCCCACGGCGGGGGAGTGATAGGTACCGTCCCCAATTGCTACGCTACGGACAGGTTGTGGCTGCGGATGGGAGCGTCGAGGACGAGGCGTTGGCGGTCTACTTTCGGGCACCCCACTCGTATACGCGCGAGGATGTCGTCGAAGTGCATTGCCACGGCGGCGCATTGCCACTCCGCCGCACACTTGAACTAGCTTTGGAGCACGGGGCACGGCTGGCCGAGCCCGGCGAGTTTACGATGCGCGCCTTTGTCCATGGCCGAATCGACCTCGCGCAGGCCGAGGCGACCTTGGATCTGATCCAGGCCAAGACCCGTACCGGTCTGGAACTCGCCTTGCAACAGCTTGGCGGGCGACTATCACAGGAGATTCGCAGCCTGCGCCAAGCGTTACTGCGCCCGTTAGCTTACCTGACCGCCATGATCGACTTTCCCGAAGATCACCTGCCTGACGAAGAGGTGCTCCAACCGTTACGCAGTGCCTATGCTTTGGCCGAACAGCTACTCCAGCACGCCGACCAGGGCATCATCTATCGCTACGGCGCAAGGGCTGTGCTCCTCGGGCGACCCAACGCCGGCAAATCCAGCCTGCTGAATGCCCTACTACGCGTCGAACGCGCGATCGTCACGCCTATCGCCGGTACCACGCGCGATACGCTAGAAGAGACCGCTAATCTGGGCGGCGTGCCGGTGGTGCTGATCGACACCGCCGGTATTACGGAAAGCAGTGATCCGGTCGAGCGCATCGGCGTCGAAAGGAGCCGTCGCGCGCTGGCCACGGCTGATCTCGCGTTGCTGGTACTCGACAGTTCAGCGCCACTTACCGAAGAAGATCGCCTCATCGCTGCCTTGACGCATGCTACCCCCACCATCGTCATCTTCAATAAAAGTGATCTGCCCCGGCAACTCAACGCAGCATCTATGCTCGCCGGTCACCCAATGCTCCGTGCTGAGGTCACAACGGCAGCGACAACCGGCCAGGGCTTGCCGGAGCTAGGCACAACTGTGGCACAGGTGCTGCTTGGTCCGGTAGCGCTACCCGGCACGACCTTGGTCACCAATCCGCGCCATCGCGATGCCCTTGCGCGGGCGGTGGATGGTGTTCACACTGCTATCAAGGGCTTAGAGCAAGGTCTACCTTGGGATCTGGCGGCGATCGATGTAACGGACGCGGTCCAGGCTTTGGGCGAAATCACGGGTGAGACGGTGAGTGAAGATTTGTTGGCTGAAATATTTAGCCGCTTTTGTATTGGCAAATAGCGTTGCAGTACGTGCTTGCTCGAAGGGGAGAACTACAATGGCCGTAGCACAGGAGACCGGGCGGGCCCATGTCTGGATCGCCGGTAATGTTCAGAACGTTAACTTTCGCTCAGCAACCCGCGACGAAGCAAAACGAGTGGGCGTGCACGGTTGGGTCAAAAACCTCGCCGATGGCCGCGTTGAGGCCGTCTTCGAAGGGAACCGGGCCTCCGTCCAGCGCATGGTCAGCTGGTGTTATAGCGGGCCGGCGCATGCTGCGGTCGATTCGGTCGAGGTCACCTGGGAAGAAGCGACCAACCACGAAGGACCGTTCAGTATCGCATGGTAGCCGAACTGCCGCAGATGATCACCATTGCCGCCGGACCATTCAGCATGGGCACACCCGATCACGAGCGCAGTACATTGGCTAAACGGCATGGCGGCACACGTGAAAGCTACGCCGAAGAATCGCCGCAGCATACCGTGCAGCTCAACGCCTTCCAACTGGCGGTGGTGCCGGTCACGAACGCGCTCTATGCGAGCTTCGTTGGGGCGACCGGTAGCCGCCCGCCCATCACCTGGAGCGGCGGCCAACTCCCTCCCAGCCTCCACTCGCATCCCGTTGTCGATATACGCTGGGCTGAGGCGCAAGCCTTCTGCCGGTGGCTCCGGGCGCAAACCAGGACGCCTTTTCGCTTGCCGACCGAAGCCGAGTGGGAAAAAGCGGCGCGTGGGACGGATGGTCGTTCTTTCCCGTGGGGCGATGACTTCGATCCGTTGTGCACCAATACCCGCGAGAGTGGGCATCCTGGAACAACTCCCGTCGGCAGCTACCCCGCCGGTGTCTCACCCTATGGGCTGCTCGACATGGCCGGGAATGTCTGGGAGTGGACCCAATCGCGCCAGGCACCCTATCCGTATGCCGATGATGAACGCAACGGCCTGGAGGTGGAGCCCCATGCCGCCGGGCGTTGGTGGCTACCGCGCCGACGCACCACGCCCCCACGCATCGCCGCCGACCTTCGCCGCATCCTGCGCGGCGGCTGCTACGCCAACCCACACGGCTTTGCTCGCTGCGCCTGCCGCTTCCGGCTGCCGCCCACGACCAGCACGCCGTTCCTCGGCCTCCGCCTAGCTGCCGATCCCAACTCCTAGCTGCCCACGTCGTTGTACAGCATACGGCGGATCGTCGTATCATATCCCCATGGACCTTCGTTTATGTTTACTATAGCAGGTGGTCATCTTATGACAAGTGCTCCTCATTCTCTTGCCGAGGCTCATCCCGAAGCTTACCAGGCGGCCCGCGACGGCGTTGTACGCTATGATGCGAGCGCCTGCGGACGACTACGCATGCTAGGCCGGGATCGTGCCGAACTGCTGCATCGCTTATCGACCAACGATGTGCGTTCGTTGACGGCTGGCATGGGCCTGCGTACCGTCCTGACCAACCATAATGCCCGCATCATCGATCTGCTCACCGTGTATGCGCTGCCCGAGCATTTGCTGCTTGTGACGAGCCCCGGTCAGGGAACCCCCATCCGGAAATTGCTGGCGCGCAACATTTTCTTTAACGACAAAGTTACAATCGAAGCGATTACCGATCATACCGTCCAATGGCAGCTGTATGGCCCGCAGGCTGCCACCCTGCTTCAAAAGCTAACAGGGCTACCGGTTGGCGAGTGGGCACTGCATCATATCCAGGCCACCCAGATCGCCGGAGCGGGCGCGTGGGTCGCGCGGACCTTGCCGCTCGGCGATACATCGTCTCCGGCCTTTACGATCTTCGCACTGCAAGCCGACTGGCTGGAGATTGCCCCGCGCTTCGAGGACTTGCCAACGCTTGACGAGGCCACCTATCAGGTGCTCCGCATCGAGGCCGGTTACCCCGCCTGGCAGCATGAACTCAGCCTAGATTACATCCCCCTGGAAACACGCCTGCGTGATGCAGTGTCGTTCACCAAGGGCTGCTATATTGGCCAGGAGATCATCGCCCGCATGGACAGCCGCCAACGCCTGGCTAAACAGCTCATGCGCCTCCGGCTTGACACTCCGGTTGAGGTTGGCGTGAAGCTCCAGCTTGATGGCAAAGAGCAAGGAACCCTGACAAGCATCGCGCATTCACCGGAGCAGGGCCTGATTGGGTTGGGCTACATCCGCACCGAGCATGCCCATCCCGGCGTCAGCTTACAAGCTGGTACTGCTCACGCTGAGGTTGAGGAACTGCCCGGCGGTTAGCCGCACGATAAGGTAGGGGTGTTAAGTTAAAGAGGCTGGTCCAGCACACACCCCTCAGACGCAACGCCTTGCCAAACAGCTTGGCGTTGTTGCCATTAAAAACGCATCGTTAGCTTCGGAGGATGCATGAGCGCCTATATGAATAGCTTGTGGACGGCGTGGGGCCATTCCATTTTACAAGCGATCCCCAAAATCATTCAAGCCGTGCTGGTGGTCGGCCTTGTCCTGCTGGTTGACGACCGGCTGCAACAGGCTGTCGAACGCTTGGTTGGACGGCGCGGTCAGCGCGAGGTCGCGCGCCTGTTGGGTCGCTTAACCCGCATCGGCGTCCTGCTCCTCGGCTTACTGATCATCCTCGGTATCTTCAAGCAAACCGAGATTGTTGCCTCCTTCGTCGCCTCCCTGGGCATCGCCGGCTTGATCCTCGCCTTTGCGTTGCAGGACATTACCAAAAATTTCGCGGCCGGCGTGCTGCTGCTGATCCAACGACCGTTCGGCCTGGATGATCATATCCAGGTCGGTGACTTCGATGGAATCGTGACCGATATCTCCTTACGCGCCACTGCCCTACGTACCGAAGATGGTCATGAAGTGCTTATCCCCAACGCCAATGTGTATAGCGGCTCGATCACCAACCTGACGCACTACCCACTCCGCCGGATCACCGTCGACTTCCCCATTGCCAACACGCTTGATCCACGCACGGCCCTTCCACACCTACGCGCCGCCTTACAACATACCCTGGAGGCCAAAAAACTCATCCCCAAAGAGCATCCCCCAACCATCACGATGGCCGCCTTTACCAAAGACGACTACACCTGCCGGGTCGCCTTCTGGATCCAGTCAGACGCGAATGCCACCGCCATAACCTCCTTCATCACCCTCCAACTCCATACTGCCCTTGAGCAATTAAAACCGGTTGCAGCCCCAACCCCCCAGCCTTAAGGTCCTCATTTCTCGGTTGGCCGCGATTGTTTCTTTCCCTCTCCCGCGCACTGGGAGAGGGGCAGGGGTGAGGGCCGTTTTCCATCCTCCGCTTGCGGATCGGTCTTGGCCGGGCTACACTACGCCGAAAAGTGCGGCCGGAGGAATAATCAACCATGCCAACGATGACCAAGCTCCAGTATATCTGGATGAACGGCGAACTCGTCCACTGGGACGATGCCCAGATCCATGTTTTATCGCATGTCGTGCATTACGGCTCAAGCGTCTTTGAAGGTATTCGCTGCTATGCGACTGCCAGTGGCCCGGCGATCTTCCGCCTGACCGACCATATCCGCCGCCTGTTTGATTCGGCCAAAATCTACCGCATGCCGATGCCTTTTACTCCGGCCGAGGTCAAAGCGGCCTGCAAGCAGATTATCACGGCCAACAAACTTGACTCCGGCTATCTCCGTCCGATCGCCTACCGCTCGTATGGCGAATTGGGCGTCGATCCGCGCGGCTGTCCGGTTGAGCTTGCGGTCGCCGCGATGGATTGGGGCAAATACCTCGGTGCTGAGGCCCTCGATCAGGGCGTTGATGTCGGCGTCTCCTCCTGGTCGCGTATAGCTCCGAATACGTTGCCGGCCATGGCCAAAGCCGCCGCCAACTACATGAACTCACAGCTCATCAAGCTCGAAGCGATCCAGCATGGCTATAGCGAGGGCATCGCGCTGGACGTGGAGGGCTACGTCAGCGAAGGCTCGGGCGAAAATATCTTCCTGGTGCGTGACGGACGCTTGATGACACCGCCGCTGAGCGCGTCGGTCCTGCCCGGTATCACCCGCGACACGGTCCTGACCTTGGCACGTGAGCAAGGACTAGAGGTGCGCGAGGAGCGTATTCCCCGTGAAGCCTTATATATCGCCGACGAGCTCTTCTTTACTGGCACAGCCGCCGAAATCACGCCTATTCGCTCGGTCGATCAGATAACGGTCGGCGCAGGACGGCGTGGCCCGGTCACCGCTACGCTCCAGTCCGCCTTCTTCGGCCTGATCACCGGCGAAACACCCGACAAGTGGGGCTACTTCGAGCGGGTCAACGAGCGGTAGAGCACTTCAACGTGTTCCACCACCACCGGGGCGCTGAAACGCACGTGTGCCTGCATCTGTGCGCCGGAGCGCAGACGTTCACGGCGCTCCTGATCGATCAGGAGCGCCCTCAACTCGCGGCGCATAGCCACCACGCTATGGACCAGCACGCCGCTGCGCTCATCAACCACGACATCGGCGGTCCCACCGGTATCCAGAGCCAGCAAACATGCCCCTGCGGCACAAGCTTCCAACAACACGCGGCTAAGCGGCTCGCCCCAAGCCGAGGGAAACAGTTGCACTGTCGCCCGCGCCATCAACTGCAACACGGCGTCATGCTCCGTCCAGCCCGGCAAGATGCGGAAACGCACCCCCGCCCCGCTCAGAGTTGCCTCTAGTTCGGATCGTAGACCACCATCGCCGGCGATCAGGAGTAGGGGTGCGCTGGGCAGGTCGCACATCATCGCTGGCAGCAGGTGGGCCCCTTTATTGTGTTCAAGCTTGCCAACAAACAGCACAAAAGGCTCATCCGGCAGCTCACCGGGCGTGTGTGCAACGGTCGCTTTGATGGCCGGTAGGTCAACCAGATTAGGAATAACGTGGACAGATGCGGCCGGCAGCCTCTCTCCCAACCGTCGTGCAAGATAGTGGCTAACCGCGATTACTGCGTTGGCCTGGGCCAGCAGTTGCCCACGTCGTTGTACATGACGCAGCATGTATGGCACGGCCGGCAGCGCCAGCACACCTCGTAACGCACCCTCACGCGCCGGCAGATCGGTCACCAGCGATGCTACGGTGTTGCGCGCGTAGGGCACGCGATTACCATGCAGCCCCGTCGCGAAATAATCCCAGGGCCAGTGATCACGTACCGTCACCACGCTCGGCACACCGAGTAATTGGCCTGCAAGTACCGCCGCCGGACCGGTTTGCGCGTGCTGGCCATGGATGATCGTCCGTCCCGCAAACTCGCCTTGCGCCCTGGCAACCTCGGCGATCACGCGTACTAAGCGCGGCCACAGCCGTTCATAGCGCCAGTAATTCTGCACGAACGGCACTGCGGGCGCTTGGTAGCCAACCTCGATCACCGGCAAGCCCTCAACACTACGCTCCTGTATGCCTGTAGCCCCGCGTCGCGGCAGGATCACCGTCACCCGGTGCCCACGTTGCCGCAGCGCCTGGCATAGCGCCAGCGTACTCCACGCCGCACCACCCACCTTGCCCGGTGGGAACACGTCGGTCGGGACCACGACATGCAGTGGAGGCTGAGGAACTGTCATGCTATGTGCGGTTGCCCCTTTGCTGCCGCGCTCACAATCTCCTCAAGCACCCCTTCCAACGCCTTACAGTGCGCTTGCCACGAAAAATGCGCTACAACGCGCTCGCGAGCCTGTTGCCCCATCGCTGCCCGCTCGGGACTGGTGACGACTCGCACCATCGCTGCTGCCAGGTCGTCGATATTGCCCTCCTGAAATAGCGCCCCTTCTTGCCCTTCGCGGATCACATTGTCGAGCGGGGGAATACGGACCGTCACGACCGGCAGGCCCATCGCCATATATTCATAGATTTTGAGGGGTGACCAGAAAAAGCCCGCCGCTCGTAGCGCCGGATGGGGCGCGGTGTTAAATGGTGCGACGCCCACCTGGGCCAATGCGAGGTACTGTGGCACTTCACTATGCCGTAGGCTACCCAGGAAGGTGAAGTGACTACTCCAACGGCTGCTCGCCGCCTCTGCGGCTGCTCGTTCAGGGCCATCACCGATCAACAGAAAGTGCATGGAGATGCCCGTATGGAGCAGCTGCACCGCTGCCCCTACGAAATCGCGCACGCCATGCCACGCCCGAAAGCTGCCCAGAAAGACCGCGACTGGTCGCTCCGGCGGGATGCCAAGCGTCTGCCGTAGCCGGTCGTTCGCCTCCTCAGTCCGTGGTCGAAACTCCTCGACATTCGCCCCCCACGGCAACTGCACAATCTTGCGCCGGTCGATCACGGGTGGCACTGTCGTCTGGAGGGGCGTGACGATTCGCGCGGCCAACTCGCATTGTCGGATTGCCCAACGCTGCAGTGGTCCGCCGAGCAGATCGTCGAGCCGGCGCTTCAGCACGCCCGGCGGATCGATCATCAGCGCATTAACTTCGAGCAAAACTGGAATCCCCATACGCGCAGCCACCAGCACACCGGCTCCCGCCAGGTTGTAATAGCGTTCGATTACCGCGTGGGGTTTGAGGGTCCGAATCAGTCGCGCCATCTGAGGATAGGTCCCTAGCCCTACGGCCTTGGGCACGTCCAGGTAGTGCATGTGAATGCCGTCGCGCACCTCATCAACGGGTCTGAGCATTGCCCGCCATTGGCGCTGCGGATGGTGCGCAACGACATGGACCTCATGGCCGAGCTGGCACAGGCCACGCGCTACTTCGAGCGTATGCGTTGAACCACCGTACGAGCCCGGCACCGCGATTCCCGCCGCCACATATAACAATCTCACAGATGCTCGTAGCGGTCCAACTCCAAGGTAATCATCACCGTTCCAGGAGCGATGGTATGCACCAGCGTCGCCGCGCGCTGCAACTCCTCATCCTCGGCCCCCACCAGCAGCGTCGTGTTGCCGCGTCGCAAGAATCCGCCGGTGCTGGCTAGACGGGTCACGCGTAACCCTTGCTCCACCAACTGGTCCACGGTCCGATCCGCCTTGGCGTCCTCCACCACAAATAACCCTAATTTCATCGTTCAATCCTTCCTGCTACAGTGCGCTCGGAGTAGGTGTGCTCCCGACCCCGCGCACAGCATCCGGTTGGATCGCCTGGTCACGAGTGGTGGGTATCGTGGCGATTATACGGGCGAGTGTACGGCAGCGCAAACTGATACGATCCCGAAAAGAATATATGCAGCCACAGCTCTATCTGAGTACAGGGGGACTGGACGTCGGCGTAGACGTGGCGGTTGGTAACGGAGGCATGACGATAGTTGCAACACTTGACCAAGGGCCTGCAGTTCCTGCCTTATCGACCGCTCGTACATGCCACAGCCATGACGAGCCAGGTGGACAACACCGAAGGAACTCAAAGGACGGAGCCGGGGCCTGACCCTGAATGGGAGCAGAGTTGTTGGAGATACTAGAAGAAACACGAGGCGCAAGCTCCAAGATATACTGCTGAATGCCATTCGGATCCTGAACTGGCAGCCACGTCAAGATCACACTTGACCTCGTTGGGTCCCTTTGGTCAACTGTGAATGCAAGTCTTTGTGGTGCCGGTGGCGTAATCGTCGTGGTTGCCGTCACTGTTTCCGTTGGCGTGATCGTCGAGGTCGACGTCACTGTTTTCGTCCGTGTCGGTATAGTCGTCGCAGTCTTCCTTAGGGGCGGAGTTGCTGAAGGAGTCGCGGTTGGACGGAAAGTTGCGGTCGGCGTTGCCGTCCCAGACGGTGATGGGAGTGGCGGCGGCGGCATGACCACAGGGGTCGTGGTAGGACCTGGAATGGAGGTTGAGGTTGCTGTGGCTGTAGCTGTAGCTGTCGAGGAGTTTGCGGCACTACCCCCTAAAGCAAGAAACAGGGAGACTAGAGTACCGGCAAGGAGGACTACTGCCGCTATCAGCCCTTTCCGGCGCGTTGGTTTCCACCATCCTGCTCCTGGCTGGAGGACTAGGCGGTTATGGCGACTGGCTGCAGCCCCCGTGCGGTCGCCCAGCCGTCGGCGTAGCTTCTCGGCGCGCCTAAGCTGATCAACCGCTGCCGTGCGCTCACCCACGAGGCCAAGCCGTGTACCTTCCTCATGGAGTGCCCACGCTTCGAGCGAGCGATCATTTGTAGTAGATGCTACTGTTCGTGCCCAATCTAGCAACTGCTTCCAGCTACCCCATTGACCTTGGCTAGCGACTGCCGGCTGCACCGCCTGGATGACCTGGCCAACCTGTCTCAGCTCCCCATTGGCCAGCTGCGTCCGGATGGCCGCCAGGACATTTCCCTGTTCCTGCTGCAGCCACGGCATATTCCCCACATGAGCCAGGGCTGCACGTGCAAAAAAAGCTGCCGCTCGTCGTTGCTCATCACCCGCAGGCAGGAGTTGATCAATGGCATGCCGGAGGCTCCGCGAAGCCGGGATCGACCAGCGCTCGGCCTGACTGACCACCAACCCCACGCTGCGTAACCGGGTCAAGGCTGGGGTGATCATGGCAGACGGGATCTGACTCAATTGGGCCAGAGTTGCGAGATCGAGATCGGGGGCCGCTGCTCGCGCGAGGAATGCCAGGATTTGATGATCGGAGGCATCAAGCGGTGCTAGACAGAGCCAGACGGCACGCACGAGTGCATCGTCTTGACGGCTCATTTCTGGCAGTGATGTTAAGCGCAGGCTGCGGGGCAGATCGGCCGGCAATCGCCCTTGGAGCGGCTTGCCCGTCATAGTATCAAGCAGCGCCATACAGCCTTCAAGCGTCAGCACCCCCGCCCGCATCACTCGACCAACGAGTCTGAGTGGAAGCGGCAGGTGTCCCAGCGCCGCACAAAGCCGCAGTTCAACTTGGAGGGGGGGCCGCCCACTAGCGAGGCCAGCCTGTTCGCGCCACATTGCAACCGCATCTGCCGGCGGTAAGCCCCCCAATTCACATGGGGCACACGCCTCATGAGCCGGCGCATCAGCTGCTACCAGGACCACACCATGGTTCAGGTCATTGACCACATCGTCAAGGTCGGAGCGCGCCAGTGGCAGATCGTCCAGTACAAAGACCGCCTGGAGCTGTTGGAGGTAGGTGCAAGCTGTCGCAGGATCAACGATGGCATGCTCGGCGCCGGCCTGTGCTAGGTAAAACCGCTGGAACAGGTACATCAGCACATCATCATGGAAGTGTCCCGCATGCGCCCCTGCGACCCACGCGACACCATCCTTCAGTGTCGCGCTCTGTGCAACGACCGCCAGCAGCGCTGAAGCACCACATCCCCCGCAGCCATGGAGCCACACCCGCCCATCCATCCGCAACTCGGCCTGGATCGCCGCTCGCTGGACCTCACGATCACGAAAACCACGTGGAGGCAGGGGCGGACTGGGATTACCTGGGAGCCGCTGAATGAGTGCAGGCGCTGCGTGCTGGATGACCGTACCGACGGGCCCACTGTACATGGTAAAGGCAATGTTGCCGTTGTTAACCCCCACCACCGGTCCATTGATGGTACTGTCATTAATATGCAGCGCAGCAGCCATGGGCTTCCTCGCAGATCCTCGGAGACCAGAAATTCGGCTCGTTGACGTATACAGTGTGGTCTATGAGGTGGGGTTCGCGCAGCAAGCGTATTGGTAAATACAGCGTGTGCGGTTGCCATCACCCAGGCAGTGATAGGGCCAGTATAGCATAAGGAGTGCTGGTGCAGATCATAGTATTTCGCATTGGGCAGCGCAATACGGGGCCACATAGATAACCAGGGATCGTCCTCACGCCTCACGTAACCGGCTTGCCCAACGTTTGAAAAGCGGGTATACTGTCCGGCGGGCCGGTAGCTCAGTGGTAGAGCAACACCCTTTTAAGGTGATGGTCGTGGGTTCAAGCCCCACCCGGCTCACCATCTGCTATTCTACATGGTTTGTATGCGATCCTCCCCATTTAGGAGCCATAATTCATATGACCGACACTACACAACTTGCCCCTGGTCTCTCTCAACTCCCCCATTGATCTAACGACCCCGCTTGCCCCTCCACAATTTGTCCTGGATAACGCGGGCAACCAGATCGCTGCTGTCCTGCCTATCACCTCACATGAGCAGTTGATGGACGCCTTTAGAGAGTTGCAAGACATTGTCGCATCCGAGTGTATGCACGATGCGATTGCGCGGGGAGAGGAGGAAGTCATCCCGTTTGATCAGGCCATGGCAGAGGTCAGCAGTGCATCAAATAGTACTTTCAGTGGGAGCCTCAAGCCGCGATGGTAGTAAGCCGGCCTGTCCAAGCTGGCTCATTGGACTCCATCCTTCCGGCTTTGGGGTATTCCGACTGAACCACAGCGCTCCTCTTGAAAGCCACTCGTTGCGCAGCTCTTCGTAGCTGGTCGCAAAATCATCATACCCAAACTCTGTTCCACAGGATGGACAGATCATATAGTCCGCCGGCGGAGCAATGAGTTTTGGATAGCCACAAACGGGACATAGATACATCATCTCTTCTGGCACTCCGCTTGAAAATATGCGAGGTTCGTCGGTTGTTTGTGTCGATAGGGGGTCGGCTTAAAGTACGTCCTGAGCATTCCTGATGCTGCTAAGATTCCAAACTCATCAGTCACCGGGTTGTATCGTATTCGATCATTGTCACGAGGTCGTATACACTCCAGTGTATGTGCATCCCTTGGTCCACCAAGAAACGTATCTGCCTTGCGCTCATACTCCTGCTCTGTCAGTGCTCCAAAATCCGCCCCATGACGTTGGAAATGATCGGTGAGTAGCAACGGATCAAAGCCAGCCGTGAATGACACACTCCTTGCCTTCCCCAGATGTTATGAGAACGTCGTGTAGTAACTACGTTACCATCTAGCTATCCTTCACGGACTCGCGGCATTGCCTTGCCAGCTTCTCCCCATCCCAAGTATGATACACACAATATACACCACCGAGCGAGCACTGCATGCCGAATGAGGCCGGTACCTGTCGTAAATACGTCGTACCTAACCTTGTTGCGGCCGGCTGGGATACCAAGCCGCACTCATTCGGGGTAGATCGCGATTTGGTCATCCTGAGGTATCTCCTGCGGGCTGACGTCGTGACGCACAACGTGGGCAACGTCCCAGTCATCCCACAGTAGTCGCTGAATAACGATCATGGGGAAGTGTAACATGGCGCGTTACAATGGCAAGCATTCTACTATTGCCCTACACCAACAGTTTGACAGCCGCGATAACCGTAAAAATGAGCGCGAGCCCTTCGAAGAGCTGCTGATTGATGTACGGGATCAGGGCACGGCCACCGATGGCACCCAGGATCGCGAGTGGGAACAACCGGAGATCGAGGGCAAGCGAACTGCTGCTGATCAAACCGAGCTGCAGGCTAAACGGCACCTTGAAGAGGTTCAGCAGCAGAAAGTACCATGCACCGGTGCCGATGAATTCCATCTTGGGCAGGCGCATCGCGAGCAGATACAGAATCATGATCGGCCCGGCCGCATTTGCGACCATCGTGGTGAAGCCGGCCAGCATGCCCACCGCCGCTACAAACGGGAGGCTGGTCGGCACGTCAGGGTCAGCCGTCCCACCGGCCGCTTGCCCCCTGCGCATCCGCAACCATTGCAGGACGACCAGCACGATTAAGATCACGCCAACTAATAGCGCGACCTGCCTGTCATTGATTCGTCCGATCGCAAAGTAGCCGAGGATAATACCGGCCGCTGCCCATGGAAACAGTGGCCACAGATGTTTCCAGACCGCATGCCGTCGATAGGCGGTGACCGCCACCAGATCCGCCGAGATCAAGATCGGCAGCACTGCCCCGACCGACTCCCGCGCCGGCAGCACCAACGCAAAGAGCGCCACGGCGAAGATCCCTATCCCAGAAATACCGGTCTTCGACAGCCCGATCAACAACGCGCCCACAATCAGCACGATCCACGGCCCGACCCCGAGTTGTAGTTGCACATTGTCCTCCTTTTCCTCCGTTCCTGTCATGCAACTGACAGACAGGTGATATCACGCATACAGCTTCGTGTCGTACACTATGAACATCAGCTAAACGGTGCCATCTTCACCGAGGAGTTGGGTTGTAAGCTCAGTCCACAATTGGCTGCCATTGCATCCGTATCAGGTCACATGCCCAGCACCTTCCCTTGTCAACTGAGCCATCCGATGCCGCTAATTACGATGCATGGTACCGTCGATCCACTATATTCCTTTGACGGGTGGGCCGGCACCAAGTATGGCCAGCACTTGATGGGAGCCATTGACGCTGAGGATATGTGGGCTTCTCTTGCGTCGTGCACTGACCCTGCTACCACGACCGAGCTGCCGAATGGCGTCTGGGACGATGGCACTACCGAGGAACTGCGCGTCATTGGTGGCTGTGCAGCGGAGGCGGGTGTTCCTCTAGCTATGCAGCTGTACATCATCAACAACGGCGGTCACACCTGGCCCGGTGGCTACCAATATCTGCCCAGTTCGGTGATTGGCCTGACAAGCCAGGACATTGATGCCAGCACCCTCATCTGGCAATTCTTCGCCCAGTTCAAAACTGAAGGACAATAAGCGATACATGGGGTGCGCTAGGGAGCTACCTGTCCTCCAATGAACGAGACGATGGCAGGAACAGCTGTTTGTCCATCTTTTAATACAGCAAAATGCGTATTAACGAAGCAGGGCACGATGAATAATTTTGCGACGCAATTGTTCGTCCCTTCATCAAACATCGTCACGTTATCGGCGTTGGCTACTGTCATTGTATAGCGCTCGTCCTGCCACATACCGGGAGCATGACACAAATCCTGATCATAGGCACAATCCGAGCTGTTGCCGGTTGTCATATAGCGTATCTGATAGCTCTGTCCCGCAGTTACCACGGCTTGCCGGTCGTCGAGGTAGTTTTGCTTGACCTGATCGTCCGTGACGTCTGAGACCTCGATGATCGCCGGGCTCCATGTGAAATTGTATGCTTGTGCTAACACTAATGAATTGCAGGATGGAGCCGAATGCGGCAACGTATAACCAGGTAAGGCTTGACGTTGTGCTTGTAAGTCAGCAGTCAATTTATGATTGAGGAGACTATCGATCGTCACAACACTATCGATTGCGTCGGCTGAGATAGTTCCTCCGGCTAAGGCTGATGTGTCGAATGCGATCAAGCCGCCTAGGCTGTGGCCTACTAATTCAAAGCGGACTTGGATATCTGGATGAGCATTCTGATAGTCATTCAGCATCGTAGCGAGCAGATTTGTGTTGGTAGCCAAGCTATTGGCACTCGAGGCAATACAATCATAGGGCATAGCCTGCCACCGTCCCTGCTCATCGACGGAGCCACCGGCATAGGAGAACTGGAGAAAATCACTGCACTGATAGTTGCCGTGATTCAGTAGTTGACCTTTAAGCTTGTTGAAGGGGTCTACTTGAACTGGCACCAAACACTTGCTCATAGTATCGAGCTGAGCTTGCGTCAGGTATGATCCGAGGCCCTGGAGAAAAACAATGACTTTACGCGTACTGGTAGCATGGACCGGCACTGTTGCTAGAAACATCAGCCCGACGACCGCCACCAACGACAACGACCGCGCCAGATAGCGCACTCTCATGGGTTCGCTCCTTCCATGCACAGTTAAGGGCTGACCTGTAGGGCAATCCTACTGGTCGGTCCCCGACTATACCTATGCGTACACCTTACGGATGCAAGGTTTGATAGGTCACAACAATAGAGCTCGGTCTATGATGACGTAGATTAAGAATAGTGACGCCTGGAAGAAGTGCTCTCGGTGCCTTTATAATACTCCTGTTTCGCTCTTCTGTCGACTCCTCCGTTGCTGCACTCTAAGTGGCTCCCAGCAGCTTTGCTAGGAGCCGTTTTTCTTGTTCTCACTACCACTACTGCAAGGGCGAATACCCTGTTGGTTGCATGATCATGTTCTGCACCCGCTCGGTCAGCGACCCATCCTTCTCCGACTCTGCCTTAGCCGCCTGCCACTCCGGGTCGCTCGCAAACGCATCCCACCTGCGTTGCCGCTCCCCAAGGTCTTCCCATGCCAGAATATAGGTCAGCGTATTCGAGTTCGGCCCAATATAGGTTGTCCAGAAGCCAACCGGCTTAATCCCATGCTTCTCGAACAGCCGCACCGTCGCAGTGGTAAAACGTGTATGGAGCGCCGCAAGCTTGCCCGGCATGGCATCGTAGATTCGCAGTTCGTAGATCATGGAGCCTACTTTCTTGTATTCCAGTAGCGGTCTAACTAGAAGGTACCCGATGTAGCCGATCTCCGTCAAATGTACAAGCAGCTTGCTTCCAATCCCCGCTCATAGGTAGAATGGACCTATGACATATATTGACGAGCTCGAAGCAGCATTCCACTCACATTCTGACATCAAAAACTATCGCATCAACCTGAGCGAACGTCGTGGCATCGGCGTTGGCATCCGCGATAACGACGTGGGCAGCGTTTACAGCCCCTTTGCCGCTAGCGAAACAACCGGCGGTGGGTTCCTCATCGAATGGCAAGACGGTCGCCTGAGCCGTGGCAACCTTGATGGCAATAGCCTGCTGGCCCTTGATCAACTGCTGGCAGGTGTCAAAGCTGCCGCCTATGACGACCCCGATGCCGCTCAGTTCCTCGGCCCACAGAGCTATCACGATGTCCCGCGCTGGAGTCCCGATGTGCCCACGCTGTTTACGGAACGGACCGCCTATCTCTTCGAGGTCCTCCAGGAACTGCAGGCACTCGCCGCCCGCTTCAAGGTCGAAACGCTCAACGGCGGCGTCGGGGCCGGACTAGGCGAAAGCTGGCTACGCACTTCCCAAGGGCTCCAACTACACGACCGTACGACGTCCTGCTCCTTCTCGGCCACCTTCGATGGCATCCTAGGCGACGGCGATCAATGGCGCACAGTCGTTGACCCCGCCTACATCACCACCCAGATCGAACGTCTGGGCCACACTGTCGAACATCTCCGGCGCGATCTTCCGACTCCCACGACCTCCACTCCCACTATCATCCTGCATCCCGATGTTGCCAGCAGTCTGTTCGGCTATTTTGTCTGGGGTAATATGGGTGGTTCCGGCGTCTATCACGGACAATCGGCCTTCAGCACCGCCGACTTTGCCACGCAGCGCCAAGTCTTACGCTCCGACCTCACGCTCCACGTCGATCCCTGGCAACCGCTCGGTCCCGACTCCTTCGCTTGGACCGGCGAAGGGCTGCCCAGTGTGCCCACAACGTACATTGAAAAGGGCCGGCTCGTCCAACCGGTCCTCGATCTCAAGTATGCCCGCCGCCTCAACCTGCCGCCGACGACCCCACCCAGTGGTGCCCGCAGCATCAGCTTGACCGGCCCTTATACCACCACCGACGAGACGCTCCTGCCCACGATCCGGGATGGCCTGCTCGTCCTACGCGTGCTCGGCCTGCATACGCAGGACCGCTCTAGCGGTAACTACTCCCTGGCCACGCCCCAAGCACTCCTAATCCGCAATGGCGAGATTGCCGGCCACGTCCGCGCCACTTTAAGCGGCAACTTCTTCGAGCACATGCGTGCCGACGACCTGCAACTGGTAACCTTCGCCGACCAGCCCAGCCCGGGCTTCGCCTTTAACGGTCACGTTGCCTGGACGTAGACGAGAGGACACTTACTCCTTGGGGCAAACCTCGAAGGCTTGTTGTGACCGATAGAAGCAGAATCGAACTCCATAAAGAAGTTAACCTGGCCCAAAATAAGGGGTACAGTTTCTGCCTCTGTCCACGCGAAAGCGAGCCGAGTTGCCGTGAACTGCCCGATGGCTACTGACACAATGAGAGGACGTGCCGAAAGGTTGGCCAGGTTCCCGCTGAGACGCAAGGTAGCCGGCTGGTCACTCCAATCTGCGCCAAGCTCTAATCCTACCCGGTACGGCAGAACATTGACAGCTGCCCCTGTATCCAGCAGCCCCTGAGCTCCCGTTGATCGACCTTGATATAGTAGCGTAAGTGGGAGAAACGGCAGCAAGCCTGCTTCGCCTGGAACTGCATCGGCAGCGGTAAATGGCACGCGGAGTGAATTACGCAGGGTCATACTTGTCCGCAGCGAGTGCAACGAGCAGCGTATCAGCAGCTTCGAATGCTGTATGGGGCGACCAGACCGGATAGTTCGACGTCGCGGTCAAATCGATCTCCTCCTCTTTTGCTAGCTCACCTACCAGAAATTGCATGACGCGCAATTTATCAGCGCGTGTCAAATCACGTAATGTTGGCAGTAACTCAGTCGCCGTCATAGCTATATTCTCCGATCCGCCGTGTGATCCTACCACAGCTTTCGAAAAGTTCCCCTACTCAGTCCTCAGTCCTCGTCCCTCAATCCTTCTCTGTTACAATGAGCCGTCGTTAATAAATAATAACCATTGAGGGTGGTGTATGGACTTTAAGGTAGCTACTGGCAGTGCAGGCGATGTAGCCGCTGCCGTCGTGATTTTGCCCATCTTCCTTGACGAGCAAGTGCCGCAGATAGTAGCGGGCATCATTGAGCCCGACGAGTTCCGCGCGCTAATGCGCAAAACCCTGCTGCTTCGGCTTCCGGAGGGCAAAAGCGGCCGGCGCTGGGCTCTGCTCGTGGGCCTCGGCACACGAACCCGCTTCACCTCCGAGCGTCTACGCCGAGCCGTTGGCGAGGCCGTCTTAGGAGTTCGCAAGCATAATCTCCATAGCCTCGTGGTCGAAGTACCGCAGGCGGCGGGCTTTGATGCTGCCGAGCTGGCGCGTGCTACCGCCGACGCGGTCTTGCTCGCGAATTATGGCTTCGAGGAGTTTCGCGGCAAAGGCACGACCGCCGATGATACCGACTACTTCCCGCTAGAAAATGCGACCGTCGTCGTGGCCGACGATGCCGGTGCGAGTGCTGCTCGTTTAGCCGAAACAGTCTATGGCGGTGTCAAACTGGCGCGTGACCTGGGCAACGAGCCGCCCGCGACCTGCACTCCCACTCGCCTCGCTGAAGTAGCCACTGAAATCGCCAAGCGCGGTGGCATGCAGTTGACCGTGCTTGACCGCGAAGGCATGCGCAAAAATGGGATGGGCGCGATCCTGGGCGTGGCTCAGGGCGCACACGAGGAGCCGAAGGTCGTGGTCCTGGAGTATGGCAAAAAAGGTCAGGGTCCGACCGTTGCCCTAGTCGGCAAAGGGATTACCTTCGACTCCGGCGGCATCTCCATCAAGCCCGCCGAGCATATGGATCTGATGAAGATGGACATGATGGGCGCGGCTGCTGTGCTCGGTACCATGAGCGCGCTAGCCGATCTCAAGCCTGCTAACCTCCATGTGATCGGTATCATCGGTGCAACCGAGAACTTGCTTGGCGGCAATGCCTACAAGCCCGGTGATATCCTTACAGCGATGAACGGCATCACGATCGAGGTGCTGAACACCGATGCCGAGGGCCGCCTGGCGTTGGCCGACTGCCTCTCCTACGTGCAGCAATACGAGCCCGACGCCATTATCGACCTCGCCACGCTTACTGGTGCTGTGGTCGTGGGTCTTGGTAACCAGATCAGCGGCATGGTCACCAACAATGCGGAGTTGGCCCAACGCGTCAAGCAGGCCGGTGACGAGACCGGCGAATTGGTATGGGAGCTACCTCTCCTGCCCGAGTACAAAGAAGCAGTCAAAAGCAAGATCGCCGATATCCGCAATACTGCCGGACGGGCTGGTGGCGCGATCACTGCGGGAGCCTTCCTGGAACGCTTCTCCGGCAACCGGCCCTGGGTCCACCTCGACATTGCCGGCGTCGCCTGGGCCGAAGAAATGGCCAAGCCGTACGCCCGCGAAGGCGCTGCGGGCTTCGGCGTCCGCCTGCTTGTCCAACTACTCCAAAACTACAGCCAACGCTAAACCGTGGTTGACAAAGCGGGGGAATACACGTACTATTCCCCCGTCGTGGCCCCATCGTCTAGCGGCCTAGGACGACACCCTTTCAAGGTGTAGATCGCGGGTTCGAATCCCGCTGGGGTCACCAATTCGACGGCGTCATCTCAACGATGATGCCGTTTTGTTGTTGCTGACATTAACACTCTGCTAACACTCCGCTAACGCCGCGTTGACACCAAACTTGATATAGTTACTATCAGCTTGATAAGGAAGGTGACAACGTATGGCCTTTAATACCAATCGTTTTACAGAAAAAACACAAGAAGCGCTCCTTAATGCGCAAGCCCTCGCTGAGCGGAACAGCAACAGTCAGGTCGAGCCGGAGCATATGCTCCTAGCATTACTCGACCAGGGCGACGGTGTCGTACCCCAGGTCTTGGGTAAACTCGATATAGTGGTCGGTGCGCTACGCCAGCAAGTGACTGCCGAAATCAATAAGCTGCCCAAAGTCAGTGGCAGTAGCGTGCAGGTCAGCCTCGGTTCCCGGCTACGCAACGTCCTGGTCCGCGCGCATGACGAGCTTGCGCAGTTCGGTGATGAATACGTCTCGACCGAGCATATTCTGCTGGCAATCCTGCAAACTGGTGGCGGAGCGGCTCAGCGGTTGCTGGTTAACACCGGCCTAACGCGCGATACCTTGCTCCAAGCATTACGCGAGGTGCGTGGTTCACAACGCGTGACCAGCCAGAACCCTGAGGGTACCTATGCCGCCTTAGAGCAGTATGGCCGTGACCTGACCGAGCTGGCACGTCGTGGCAAACTCGATCCGGTGATTGGCCGTGACGAAGAAATTCGCCGTGTGATCCAGATTTTGTCCCGCCGCACCAAAAACAATCCGGTGCTGATCGGTGAGCCAGGCGTTGGCAAGACGGCCATCGTGGAAGGGCTGGCCCAGCGTATCATGCGTGGCGACGTGCCCGAAGCGTTGAAAGACCGCCGTGTGGTTAGTCTGGATATGGGGGCCTTGGTCGCTGGGGCCAAATATCGCGGCGAGTTCGAAGAGCGTCTCAAAGCAGTGCTGAAGGAAATCCAGGAGCACGAGGACGTGGTCCTGTTTATCGACGAGCTGCACACCGTCGTCGGTGCCGGGGCTGCGGAAGGAGCGATGGACGCCGGCAACATGCTCAAGCCCATGCTAGCCCGTGGCGAGCTCCGTCTGGTCGGTGCGACGACGCTCGACGAATATCGCAAGCACATCGAAAAAGATGCAGCCCTGGAGCGACGATTCCAGCCGGTCGTTGTTGATCAGCCCAATGTCGAAGATACGATCTCGATCCTACGTGGCTTGAAAGAGCGCTACGAAACCCATCATGGCGTCCGCATCACCGATGCTGCCATCGTGGCTGCAGCCGTGCTAAGCGACCGCTATATCAGCGACCGCTTCCTGCCCGACAAAGCTATCGACCTGGTCGACGAAGGCGCGGCGCGGCTACGCATGGAGATCACCAGCGATCCGCAGGAGCTAGACGACCTGAAGCGGCGCATGATGCAGCTCGAGATCGAGCGCGAAGCCTTGCGTAAGGAAAAGGACGTAGCCAGCAAAGAGCGCCTTGACAAGATCGAGCAGACGCTGGCCAATCTCCGCGAGCAGCGCGGTGGCCTGGAAGCACAGCTCCAGCACGAACGCGAGGTGTTGCAGCGTATTCAGCAGATCAAAGAGCAGATCGACCAGACCAAGGTCGAGATCGATGCCGCCCAGCGCGCCTACGACTACAACAAGGCTGCTGAATTACAATATGGCCAGATGTCGCGCCTGGAAGCGCAACTCAGTGAGGCCGAGGCGCAGCTCAACGACGGCGGCAACTCCTTGCTGAAGCAGGAGGTTGACGCCCAGGATATTGCCGCAATCGTGTCGCGCTGGACGGGCGTGCCGGTCTCGAAGCTGGTGGAAGGCGAGGTCGAAAAGCTGGTCAAGATGGAAGAGCGCCTGCATCTGCGCGTGATTGGGCAGGCCGAGGCAGTTCGGGCCGTTTCCGACGCTGTTCGTCGTTCGCGGGCCGGCTTGCAGGATCCGCAACGACCACTCGGCTCGTTCCTGTTCCTTGGTCCGACCGGCGTAGGCAAGACTGAGCTGGCGCGCGCCCTGGCCGAGTTCTTGTTCGACGACGAAGCGGCAATGATCCGCATTGATATGTCGGAGTATATGGAGAAGCACACGGTAGCACGCCTAGTCGGCGCACCACCCGGTTATATCGGCTACGAAGAAGGAGGGCAGCTCACCGAGGCGGTGCGCCGGCGACCGTATTCGGTGGTGCTCTTTGATGAGATCGAGAAGGCCCATCCGGACGTCTTCAACGTGCTGCTTCAGATTCTCGATGATGGGCGGCTGACCGATGGTCAGGGGCGCGTGGTCAACTTCAAGAATACCGTGATCATTATGACTTCCAACATCGGCAGTCCGATCATCCAGGAGCTGACCCAGCGTGGTGCCGGCGAGGAAGCGATCCGGGTGCGTATCATGGACGAGCTACGCCAGCATCTGCGCCCAGAGTTCTTGAACCGCATCGATGAAACGATCGTCTTCAAGCCGTTGAGCCGTGACCAGATCGGCCAAGTGGTCGAGATTCAGCTCGGGCGCTTACGTAAGCTGTTGGCGGACCGCAAGATTGCCCTGGAACTAACGCCTGGAGCACGCAGTCAGCTGGCCGATGAAGGCTACGACCCGGTCTATGGGGCGCGACCGCTCAAGCGAGCGATCCAGCAGCGTCTGCAGAACCCTCTGGCGCTCAAGCTGTTGCAAGGCGAGTTCCGCGATGGCGACACGATCATGGTCGATGTCGATCCGCAAGGCACCTTTACCTTCAGCGCTCATAAGCTTGCCGAGGTCGTGGCGTAACCACATCCCTACACGGCAAACCGGGCGAGGATACTACCTCGTCCGGTTTGCTCTTTCCTCCTTGACGCCGCTTATGGTAGCCGCTCGCCCGGTAAAGGCTTCATGACCGGCGGCGGCACAAGCGCTTTCAAATCCGCAACCTGCTGCTCTAAATCAGCAATCTGTTGGCGCATGCGCCGTGTTTCAAGGCCCCTTTGAATCCGACCAGCGACACTCAGCAAGCCGACCACAGCCATACCCAGCAGGGCCGACACGAAGATAATGACAAACAATGGCACAACATCCGTGTGTAAGGTCAGAAACTGTACGCCTGCGGGCCCAGTGTTTTGCAATCCAAAGGTCACAAGGGCCAGCACCAGGATGATCACGAGCACCGACGTAAGGTATTTCATGGTAGACCTTGTCCTCTATGGATACTTGACTCCAAAACCGCTTCTCCATTAGCTGTGCCACGCTTGGGCAGCGCCGTGCCGGACTGCGGCTGCTCCGCTGCGTCGATCTGCTCCTCGTCCGCTGCTGTGACAATGCTAGGGGCAAGGAGGGGATCGTCAGAGAACTGATCGATGGCCAGCCGGCGTGTTTCGACGGCGACATACGCATAGCCCCCCAGCCCAAACGCAATGATCCCGACCACAATCCCACCCGATGGCGATAGCCACATATTTACTTGTGTCGGGTGGCGTAACACGTGGTTAACGATGCTTGCGCTCACCGCCATCCCAGCCAGGAGTAGCATACAGCCCCATAAGGCTAGGGCCTGGGTAGTCAGCTTACGTGGCCGCAATTGCTGCACCGTCGGCATCAAGCGTTCAAAAAACAGGACGGCTACCACCAAAGACACCACCAGCACAGCTAAATAATCCAGTGTATACGCGATGGCCACACTATTTGCTCGCTCGTCAAGATCCAGCCAGCGTGCTAAGCGCAAAGCCGCCGACTGAATATCGGCCCGGCGCATCAAATTGGTGAGCGAAGCAGCGATGGCCCAAATCGTTGTTAGCTCAATCGTGCCGACGAAACCGGCTGCGAGGGCGGCCAGTATCCGCTGGCGTAGCGTCAAACCTTCCTGAATCGAACTCGTATCGTCGCTGATCGTATCACGGTTCAACCGGCGAAGCAGCAGCGGCAAGCCTACCGCCAAGGCAATGAGCAGGACTAACCGCAAGGAATCGGTCGACCAATGCAACCGCTCAACGGCTTGCGGGCCAACATAATATCCAAGCAGCCCAAAGACGAGCATATAGATCGAACTGCCCACAATCTGCCCTGGTAAAAAGACACGAAGTGGTACGTTGAAGAGGCCACAGGCAATCACGGTTGCGAGCCGCACACCCGGGATCGACCGCCCGATGATCACACCCAGCACACCCCGTCGCTCCAACCAATGCTCAGCGCGTGTTAGTTTACGCGCATCAAGATGCAGGTAATGGCCGAAGCGGTCGACCAGTGGTCGCCCACCACGGCGTACCACAGCATACAACACGCAGGCCCCGACGTTTGCCCCTAACACAATGATCCCAATCGCCACGAAAGGATTGATGGTATGCTGGTGGAGGCGATAGCCCGCATACATCACCATGACATCGGCCGGGATCGGCATTGGGATGCCTAATTCTTCTAAAAATAGGATTAAAAAGATGGCTATATCCGTGTGGCGGCCAAGTAGTCCGCGCATCATCTGCCTTACCCCTTTGCTTAACAGTCAGCAATGTAGCATGATACCAGGATGTGGCACCCTACGAAGTTTCAGCGACCGCTCTTGAGCTATGACGAGCAGCAATCTCCCGAGGTTGCACGCAGTTATACCTTGCGGGTGACTGCACATATCTTGCTGTATCTTCATGTAAGTTCTACGTTATGATCTGGACCCAGCATGGCTCGTGCCGTTACTTCACAGCAAATCCCCCTGTGCCTAGCAAGGCACACTGCTGCATCCAACGGCGAATTGGGGGCGTACGTTGATTAGGATGAACCAACGAGCGGGAAGTTTTGTTGCGGAGCCGAGCTTTTCGAGTGAGGCAAGTGATGACGAACTGATCGCCGGGCTGGTGGCAGGTCATATCGCGGCACTGGATACGTTATACACGCGGTATAGTCGGCCGGTCTTTTCGCTGGCCTTCCGTATCTTGAACGATACGTCCGACGCAGAAGAGATCACGCAGGATGTGTTTGAACGTGTATGGCGGAACGCCGACGCGTTCGACAGTAGCCGAGGTCGTTTTGGCACGTGGCTCCTGAGTATGACACATCATATTGCGATCGATATGGTACGACGCCATCAACGCCGTCCACAAACACTGTCTGTGGACGATGCTGAGCCGGGCATCCAGCAAAGGAGTACAACTCACAGTGAGGATGTGAGCGAGGTGACGGTCCAGAACCTGGAAGCGGAGCAGGTCCGGCGCATGTTGCGCTCGCTACCCGCCGAGCAACGGCAGGCGATTGAGTTAGCATACTTTGGTGGCTTAAGTCATCTGGAAATAGCGGCGAAGCTAGGCGACCCGCTTGGTACGGTGAAAACGCGCATCCGCCGAGGTATGGAACGCCTGCGAACAGCTCTCGAAGGCGCAGAGCTAGGTAAGGAATAGGGTTACTTGATGACGACAGCGCGGAATCAACATATTGACGATCTCATCGATCTGTATACGCTGGGTGCATTAGAGCCAAGCGAGCAAGAGATCGCTGACGAACATCTCCGTGGCTGTGCACACTGCCGGGCGTTATTGAACGAATCCGAGCGTATCGTTGCGGCACTAGCCAGGACACCTGAGCAGATCGAACCACCCGCTGACCTCCGCGCGCGGGTTATGGCTCGTGCCCAGCAAGCGCGTCCGGCAGTATCAGTCCCGTCCCCCGCTCAGGCTGCAACTCCCCCGGCATCGAAGGCCTGGTGGCGGCAGCTTGGCGGACCACCGCAGGGTCGTACCCCACTCCTGGTTCGACGTGTGATCGGCGTTGGGGCACTCGCGTTGCTGCTGGCCCTTGCCGGTAACACGGTGCGCCTCCAGGGTCAAATCCGACAGACTCAAAAGGAAGCCGCTACACAACAGCAGACCAGTGCTGCTCTTCAGAGCCAAATGGCGCAGACTCAAAGCGAGGCTGCCACACGACAACAGACAATTGTTGCACTCCGGAGCCAAATGGAGCAGACTCAAAAGGAGGCCGCCGCACAACAGCAGACTAGTGCTGCTCTTCAGAGCCAAATGGAGCAGACTCAAAAGGAAGCTGCTGCACAACGGCAGATCATTGATGCGGTACGGGCCCCGGGCACACGTGTCGTCGCCTTTTCAGGAACAGGAGCCAATGTGCGGAGCCAACTTGTGGTCAATGCTGCTGGTAATCAGGCCTTCTTACTGGCTGATGGATTGCCGGTCCTGCCACCGGATAAAACCTACGAGCTTTGGCTGCTTCAAGGTCAAAAACCGGTTGGCTCCAATCTCTTTCATGTCGACCAGCATGGAAGTGCTACCCTTCAAGTCCAAGTCCCGACCCAACTAAAGGACTATCAAGCCGCTGCTATTAGCGTCGAGCCTGCCGGTGGCAGCACTGCACCAACCACCACACCCTTCTTGTTAACCAAGTTTTAGCCTAGCCTGCTCTAACTGCCCTGACCGCCGGGCGTTCACGTCCGCTCCAGCAGTGTCAGAATCAACGCCTTCTGCACATGCAGCCGATTCTCGGCCTGGTCATAGATCACCGAATGCGGCCCATCAAGCAATTCGGCACTAATCTCTTCACCCCGGTGCGCCGGCAGGTCATGCATGATCAGGGTCTGGTTGTTGCCGGTTCTGGCCCACAACGCTTGACTCACTTGATAGGGCGCGAAGATGGACTGCCGGGTTGCCGTCTCTGCTTCCTGACCCATCGAGACCCATACATCGGTATAGATCGCATCCGCCTCGGCCACGGCGATCTGCGGGTCGGTGGTTATGACAATGTTGGAGCCGTGTTGCGCCGCGCACGCTTCGGCCCGCTGAACGACCAAGGGATCGGGTGCATACTCGGCCGGCGTAGCAACGGCGACCGATAAGCCGAGCATCGCTCCCAGCAGCAGCAACGAGTGCGCCACATTATTGCCATCACCCACAAACGCCAGTTTATGCCCCGGTAGCTCGCCCCAGTGCTCCTGGAGCGTCAGCATATCGGCCAGCGCCTGGCAAGGGTGCTCCCGGTCCGATAGTGTGTTGATCACCGGCACCGCGCTATAACGCGCTAATTCTTCTAGCGTGGCATGGGCAAAGGTACGAGCGGCGATGATCTGGACCCAACGTGCCAGGTTATGCGCAACGTCCATGGCCGGCTCCCGGACGCCTAATCCAATCGAATCCCCAAGCACGACTGTGTGCCCTCCGAGCTGTGTCATTGCGACTTCCAGTGTTGTACGCGTGCGCAGCGAGGGCTTCTCAAAGATCGCCGCCAGCGTCTGGCCCTTGAGCCGCTTCGAAGGGCGTTGATGTTTATGCCATTTGTGCTTAAGCCTAGCTGCTAGGGCGAGCAGCGTATATGTTTCTTCGGCAGAAAAATCCGTGACCGACAGATAATGACGATGGTGCATTGGAGTCTCCTTGGAAGCCGCAGCACATCATCGGGCCGGGAGGATCGATTGTAGCACAGCGCGGCAGCCGGTTAGCGTGGCCGCCGCTGCCACAGCCCACTGCGCGTCTTACGATAGTCAGGGGCAAACACGGGCAAAACGCCACAATACTCCTGATCACTCATGCGAGATTGCAAGGCCGGGTCGAGCGCGTCAAGGGGTTGGTTGGTCGTAATCAGTGTTGGCAGCTGCGCATTGTAGCGATAGTTGAGCACCTGATATAATTTTTCTTTCGCCCACGCTGTTGCAGATTCGGCCCCAAAGTCGTCCAGGATCAGAAACGGCGTAGCCCGGACCTCATAGAAAACTTTATCGTACGAACCATTCCCTTCGCCCCCGAACGAGGCTCGTAGCGCATCCAGCAGGTCAGGTGTAACCATGAAAAGCGTTGGGAGCCCACGTTCCAGCCGTTCATTGGCTACAGCAGCCGCCAGATGGGTCTTGCCCGTGCCGTGCTTTCCAAGGAGCACTAGCCATTTATGCTGGTTGGGGTCACGTCCATAGCTTTGGACCACGCCAAAGGCCTGCGATAAGTTGTAGCTGTTGCGCTGGGCTTCCTCAAGAGCATAGGGTTGCGGATCATAGCTGGCGAAGGTCATGCGCCGGATCAAGTCAAACGAAAGGCCCATCAAGCGGTTCACGACCTCAGATGTATAGCCCACGACGGCGACTACCCGGCTGAGTTCGGCATCCTCAAGTCGGGAGCGCAAGCGCCCATCAAAACTGTCGAGCAGCCGCGAGGTCGTGATCACCGTCGGCAACTGCGCGTCATAGCGGTGGGCCAGAATTTGGTACAGTTTTTCTTCGGCCCATGAGCTTGAGGAGTGTGCTCCTAGATCGTCAAGGGCGAGCAGCGGCGCATCCCGCACCATGGAAAACAGTTCGTCATAGCTCACCTCGCTCTGTGGACTAAAGGTCGTCCGCAGATGATCCAGGAAATCCGGCACAAAGACCCACAATGCTCCGCCTGCACGTTCGAGCACCGTATTGGTAATAGCGGCCGCTAGATGCGTTTTGCCGCTGCCCGACGGCCCGGTCAACACCAGCCAACCCTCCGGTACGTCGGCGAACTCCTTGGCGACGCGCAGTGCAACCTCCAGCGCTACCTTGCTATACGCACTGGCACCGCGGTTGGGCACGAAACCGGCAAACGACTTGGTCGCCAGTGGTCCTAACCGTGATAGCTCGCGCAGCTTCTCCGCACGACTTTGTGCGATTTCCTGGCTTTTACAGCCACACGCTTGCAGCCTACCAAAGTTAGGATCGCCATACGGCAC
>JACDGP010000258.1 GCA_013821605.1 Herpetosiphonaceae bacterium | reverse complement strand
CTCCCGAGTCAGCTTTCCGACGGGCTCAGCGCACCGTGTGGCGTTCGACATGGCTCACACGACCGTGAGCAGATTGTCGCATCATTTTCATCCGGTTGTCTGTCCCCTGGACATATAAGCTTTCCGTGAAAGCCAAGGATGCTGATCGCACGTAGATCTCCATAGCATCTATGTCTATTGAGAATATTTTACTGCCGCTCGAGCAGCTGCAACTCCAGTCCATTGAGCTTGCCGACACCACCATCACCATCGGCGCCTCCTCCCGTCAAGCACAGCCAGCGTGTCCAGCATGTCAGAGCGTGAGTGGGCGCGTTCATAGCACGTATACGCGGACGGTCGCCGATTTGCCCTGGTCCACGCGTCGCCTGGTTCTTCATCTTGAGGTGCGGCGCTTATTCTGCGATTCGCCACTCTGCGCCAAGCGAACATTTGCTGAACGCTTTGGTGCGATGCTTCCGCCCTACGCACGACGGACCGCACGTCTGACTGACGCCCTCAGTGCCATCGGGTTTGCTACTGGAGGCTCGGGTGCCGCCCGTCTCGCACACCTCCTTGCCATGCCCCTCAGCCCACGGACGGCCCTGCGCATTCTGCATGCACAGTGCCTCCCCGCGCCTGCCGCTCCCCGCGTGGTCGGGTTGGACGACTGGGCATGGGAGAAAGAACGCAGCTACGGCTCGATCTGTGTCGATTTAGAACGACACCAACCGATTGACCTCCTCCCTGACCGTGAACCGACGACCATTGCTGCCTGGTTGCGTGACCATCCGACCATTGAAATTGTGGCGCGTGATCGCGGCAAGGAATATGTCGAAGGTGTGAACCAAGGGGCACCGCAGGCCATCCAGGTTGCTGACCGCTGGCACCTGATCAAAAATCTCGGTGATGCACTAGAGTATCTCTTTCATCATCACGCGCAAGCGTTGAAGCAAACCTGTGCTGAGCTTGATGGTGAAGACGGTGCAGCACCATCCACACTGCGCTCAGTTCCGACGCTGGACGGAACCGCCAATCCAGAACGAGCCAAGCTCGCGAGCCGGCAATGGTCGGCCCGTGCCCTCGACCGGTACCACTAGGTCCATGCCCTCTCCACCCAAGGGCTCGCCGTGACCAAGATTGCACGACGCTTGCAGCTTAGTCGGGTGACGGTGTATCGCTACCTCCAGATGCAGGAGCCGCCGCAGCCCTCCGCCACGCATCTTCGGGAGCACCATGTCATCGACCCGTGGAAGCCGTATCTCGTGCAGCGCTGGAATGCAGGCTGCCGGAATGCCCTTGAGTTGTGGCGTGAACTGCGCGACAAGCCGGGCGCTCAGCCCTCGTCGCGGACAGTTGCGCGCTTTTTGGAAGTGCTGCGACGTGATAGCGGGAGCTATCGCAGCTTTCGCCAGGTTGCTCCCGTTGCGCTCTACACGCAGCAGACGGAGCGTCACCGTCCCTTGACGGCGCTCCAAGCCAAGCGCCTGTGGCTCTCCGACCCTGACACACGGACGGAATGGCTCGAAGCCTATCGCGTCGCGCTCTGCGTTCGTGAGAAACCACTTGCCGAGGCCTACGTGCTCACTCAACGCTTTCTCACCATGACCCGAGAACGGGGCGGCGACAAGCTCGACCAGTGGGTACGCGACGCTGTCGCGAGTGGTATTTCCCAACTCGTGACCTTTGCAGCCGGGGTGCAACGGGACTATGCGGCCGTGAAGGCGGGACTCACGCTGGAGTGGAGTAATGGACAAACCGAGTCGCAGATTCAGCGGCTGAAACTGTTAAAACGGCAGATGTACGGACAAGCCGGGTTCCCGTTGTTACGCAAGCGGGTGGTGCATCGCGAGCCAGTGCTGCCCGTCCGTCACAAACGGCACGCGGTGGGACGAGCGGCAGCCTAAGATTGAAGATAGCGCCTCCAGTGAGGCAGCCTATGCGACCGTCGCTGCTGATCTCTCACAACGTCGAACGGTGAAACTCAAGAGCACGTTCTGCCAGCTCGCCGCGTATGCCACAGAGCGGCAGACCCTAGGAGACGCCGAACGCCGCTTCACGCTTGTTAGCCAATGCCACGGTAGGAAACCTGCTTGATCGTTAATTCACCAAAAGTGACATTGGTGGCGAATCTACCTGCCTCTTTTAGGCGGTTGTACGATACAGTCGGACGAACGGCGACGACTGCGTCTTCGCCTTCGGTACCCCTGCCAACCAGTTGAGCAACCGCACGATATTCATG
>JACDGP010000034.1 GCA_013821605.1 Herpetosiphonaceae bacterium | reverse complement strand
ATCACGTACCTTGCCGATTGGACCACCAGCTAGCGCCTCGGGCCCTACATGCCCGATACAGGCACCGGTACTGACGCCGGAAAAGCGCGCGTCGGTAATCACCGCAACCTGCTTACCCCAGCTAATGTGCTTGAGCGCGGATGTGACCTGATAAATCTCCTCCATGCCGGTCCCTAAGGGACCACCGCAGATCAAGACTACGATATCGCCCCCTTGTACACGTTCGGGGCCGTGACTTTTGATGGCTGCAACCGCCTCTCGCTCACGGGTGAAGACCCGTGCGCGACCAGTCTTACGATAGACGCCATCGGCGTCCACCACTCGAGGATCAATGGCTGTGCTTTTGATGACGGCACCCTGCGGGGCAAGATTGCCACGTGGAAAGGTCACTGTACTCTTCAGGCCCCGCGCCTGTGCCACTTCGGGTGCCATAATCACATCGTCCGGCTCCACACCATCACGCGTTCGCAATAGTTCACGCAAACGGGCTCGCCGCTCTGACTGCTCCCACCAATCAAGCACTGCCCCTAGCGGCTCGCCAGTTATGGTCAGAACCTGCTCATGCAAGACGCCCATCCGCCGCAGGTGTAGCATCACCTCGGGCACCCCCCCGGCTAAAAAGACGCGCACGGTCGGATGATTGCTGGGACCATTCGGCAGCACATCGACCAGCCGTGGCACCCGCCGGTTCATCGCTGCCCAATCCTCGACGCTCGGGCGAGGGAGTCCGGCAGCATGGGCAATTGCCGGCAGATGCAGCAGCAAATTGGTCGAGCCGCCAAAGGCTGCATGCAGCGCCATCGCATTCTGTATCGATTCCGGCGATAAGATGTCGCGCGTTGTGAGCTTGCGCTCGTGCAAATGGAGCAACGCTCGCGCCGAGTCACGTGCCATTTGTAGCCAGATTGGCTGGCCCGATGGAGCAAGGGCGGCGTGCGGTAACGTCAGTCCCAATGCTTCGGCGACGACCTGTGAACTGGCCGCCGTGCCTAAAAACTGGCAGCCACCGCCGGGGGTCGCACAGGCACGGCATCCCAACTCGGCCGCCTCTCGCAAACTAATCTCACCATGCGCGAAGCGTGCGCCAATCGACTGAACGGTCCCTGCGTCTTCACCTATGGTCGGTGGTAGCGTGACACCGCCGGGCACCAGCACTGTCGGCAAATCCGGTGTGCCGGCCAGTGCCATCAACATCGCCGGCAATCCCTTATCGCACGTTGCCACACCAAGTACGCCATGACGCGTCGGCAACGAGCGGATCAAGCGCCGAAACACTTGCGCGGCGTCGTTCCGGTACGGCAAGCTGTCGAACATACCGGTCGTGCCCTGGCTACGACCATCACACGGATCGGTACAGTAGCCCGCAAATGGGATGGCTTGCTGCTGGCGCAACTCTTCGGCCGCCGCCTGCATCAGCAGACCAACTTCCCAGTGGCCGGTGTGGTAGCCTAGTGCCACTGGTGTGCCGTCACTCCCTCGAATCCCACCTTGGGTACTGAGGATCAGCATTTGCGGCTGGTCGAGCATTGCGGGATCCCAGCCCATACCAACATTTTGGCTGAGGGCGAAGATATTGCCGCTCGGCTCATGCAGCAGCATATCCTCCGACAACGGCAACGAGCCACCTGGACCTGGGGCATTCGTGATAATGTCGTATGAGCGTACGCCATTGTCGAGCAGATCATCAAGGGCTGCGTGTGCATCGTGTTCGTTCATCGTGCTCTTCCTTGTCCATTATGGTACTGGGCTATACGTCGTCCAGCCGCCGTCGATCATCAAGGTGTGCCCGTTCACCATCGCCGCATCCGCGCGGACCAAAAACATCAGCGCCGCCGCAACATCTGCCGGTTGTCCGACCCGTCCCGTCGGCATCACGCTATCCCAGTGCTCCGCATACTGCGGATCATCGCGCAAGTTACGCTCGTTGACGGTTGCCCCGATGCCCAGCGCATTCACCGTGATCCCGTAGCGGCCTAGCTCAAAGCCCAAGACGCGGGCCATATGTATGAGACCCGCCTTTGTGACCCCATACGCCGCAAGATTTGGAACCGCCCGTACACCGGTCACCGATGACGAGAAAACGATCCGGCCACCGGTGCCCTGCGCCGGCTGAGCGATCATCTGGCGTGCGGCTGCCTGTGCACCAAAGAACGAGCCTTTCAGGTTCAGGTTGCTCAACCGATCCCACATCGCCTCGTCGGTTTCAAGAAAAGAACGGCTCATCGTAATCCCAGCATTTGCCACGAAGATGTCGAGTCGTCCCCATAGTGCAACGGCATGGGCGACAAGCTGTTGGTTAGCAGCGACACTGGAGCAATCGGCATCATGTGCAGCTGCCTGACCACCCCGCGCTATGATGCGCTCCACAACCGTGTCAGCAAGCTCGGGCTCAGCGCAATGAGCGACAAGGACTGCGGCACCAGCACCGGCTAAAGCTTCGGCCATAGCTGCACCAAGCTCGCGACTGGCCCCCGTCACAATCGCTACGTTCCCCTGTAACTCGACCCCCTGTTGTTGCATCGTTGCTCCTCTACTCATGGATATGCACGGTAGGCTGTTTTCCTTCGTTAATGTGGTGACGCTCTTACGTTTCTGCATCCGTGTCGCACAAGATCCTCTGAAGGGCCAACTTTAGGAGCCGTACCCACTGGGTACGGCTCCTAAAGTTTGTTAGAGGGTCAGTGGGGGAGGACGGGTCTTAGTTCAAGCTGCCGATGAGCTTATTGAAGGCACCGGTCACAGCACTCGAGAAGTTCCCACGTAAGCCCAACATCGCACCAATGATCGCGGCACTCAACAGTGCCACACCGGCGGCTTGAGCGACTTCCGAGCCCTCTTCGTTCTGAGCGACGGTAATGAAGGCTTGCGTGCGGGCTGCTGCGTAGATCGTCAGGTCGTTCAACTTGTTCATGGTTGTCATCCTCTTGTGTGTTACGGTTTACACCGTGCGATTACGATGAAGGTAGCATACAGCCGAGGAACGAGCATTTCAAGAGGCCTTTGTAACAGTTTTGTAAACCTTTTTGTAAACATTCCGTTACAACTTATAGCAGGTATAAACCAAGTATTCCGCTTAAAACGAAAGTCCGCCGAAGCGGACTCGAACGAACTGTAGTGAAGGGAGAAACTAGCTAGCACAACGTGGCATGCAGAGCCAGGTGCGACTAATAGCCGGTTGGTACGAGGCGCACTTTCCAGCGGAAGCGGTAGTGAAAAGCAATGGCATGGATCGGATTGGCGGGACAGGGGGTCGTCCAACTTTGTACGTCATCTAGATAGGCCTCGCCACTGGCAGACGAGCGAATCGGCGCGCCGTCTATATGGTAAATGGATGCGATGATCGTGCCTTTCATCGACACATCGCCTTTCACGTCATCAACGATCGGTGGAACGGGCACACCACTAACAACCAGCGCATGTGGGCCATAGCGTAGGCGCTGCCCATATGCATTGAGTGCACCTCCATTACTGGAGAAGTAGCCTGCAGCATCTCCCTGGCCCGCGTTACTGGCAGCCAGCGGCGCTACAACCATCCCAACATAGCGTCCCACGATCGTTTGGCGTGTCTCGGGAGGAATACAACCCCACCAGTCAGCCCCGGCAGCATTCAAGCGCTGCGCCAGCGTTTCAGCTCCTGAAAGTGCTGCCGCATCACTACCATTCTGGCTTTGGCGACGGACAGCTTTGATCGCTCCCAGATTCCATACAGCCGGTAGCAGCAGCAGGGTAAACATGATGATCATTGCCGTCGAGACCAATGCTATGCTGCCCGACTCATCCCCTAGCAGGGTAACACGTTTATGAAGCATCATATGGTACCCTACCGTTCCTGGCGCATCGTCGTGGCGCCATGTATCGGCCAGTTCCAGTTGGCAAACATGCCGAAGACCACCGGTGGCTGAAGATACACTTGCACCGTCACACTATCGCCGTTACGCCTAACTTGCAAAGATTGTGTTTGATAGCCAGCGGCAGCACGCGTAACTGCGCTCTGAATATTACCCGGTGGTACTGTAACCGCTGCGCGTGCACCCTCACGTGCAGCAGTACTAGCGGCGATCTGTGTCGTCATTAACAAGCCGCCTTGCAGAATAAGGATCAAGGTCAGCACCAGCATAGAAGCTGCGCCCGTAAACTCGATTACGGCACTGCCTTGCTGCTGACGCCATCTCCGCTTTAACATTGCCTGCCCTTTCAGTCAATGCGGCACGTTAAATCCCATGCATCAAGTTCCATGCCGCGTCAAGCTGCCTCCAACTCTCCACCATTTATGGTACACATGCGCCCTTCCTGAAACAAGGGTTAGGTGTAACAGAAATGTAAATGTTTATGCGGGACCGGTTAGCTGTACCAATCGGTCCGTCTTAGTGGCAGTCCACTCTTACCCCCATCCGGCTTGACGAGCAATGCTTGGTAGACGTTGGTGCGGTTGATTGTAAAGCCATAGACCGAATACGCTAGATACAAGCGAAAGATACGGTAACGGAATTCGTCAGTCGCCTTGCGAGCCGCGTCCTGAGCCGCTTCAAGACGTTGGAGCCAGTGGCGCAAGGTGAGCGGATAATGCTCGCGCAGGCTTTCCACGTCCCGAACCTCAAAACCTGCAGCTTCTGCAGCACGCAGGGTCGTGCTGATGGAAACGAGTTCGCCGTCGGGAAAGACATATTTATCGTTGAAGGAGGGACCACGTGTCGCAGGGACCGTAACCGCCTGAGCGATACCGTGGTTAAGGAATACGCCGCCGGGCCTTAAGAGCTGCCATGCCTGGCGGAAGTAAGCGGGCAACATCTCACGACCGATTTGCTCGAACATGCCTACACTAGCAATTTTATCGAAGGGCTGAGGGCTGTTGAGATCGCGGTAGTCGCAAATTTCCACCCGGCACGCATCGGTCAGACCGGCCTCGCGAATGCGCTCGTTGGCCAGATCGGCCTGCGCCTGGCTTAAGGTGATCCCAACCACCTTGGCACCATAATGCTTAGCAGCATAGATCATCAACCCACCCCAACCACAACCAATATCTAACAGTCGCTCACCTGGCTGGAGCCGCAGCTTACGACAGATAAGGTCAAGCTTATGCTCCTGAGCGGCGTCAAGGTCTTCCTCCGGTGTTTGAAAATATGCGCAGGTGTAGAGCATATGCCGGTCCAGCCACAGGGCATAGAACTCATTAGAGAAATCGTAGTGATAAGAAACGGCGGCACGATCCCGCCTCCGCGAGTGTAGCAAGCCACGTTGACGCGCGGCGTGTTGTTCAGTAGCACGGTGTGGCACTGCTGGCAGCTTAAGCAGTCGCCGGGCGTAGCGTAACTGCTCAACCATCCTGGGCTTCAAGCCTAACACATAGTCGCCAAGGGGAAAGATGCCGGTTATGTCGCCTTCGACATCGAAATCATCGTACAGGTAGGCCTCACCAAGCGCCAACTCGGTCGGGCGTAAGAGTATGCGTCGCAGCGTTCCTGGATGCTTCAGAACCATCGTCCAACGGGTCGGTTGGCCCTGCTCGGGTCCCCAGGTCGTTCCATCCCACAGGCGAAAGGCGAAATCACGCGGATGGTAGCCATCCAACAGTGTACGGAGCAGGAGCAGGGTCGTCGTGCTTGCTTCTTGGCGAGCGATGGACAAAGTCATGTGTGTACTCCTTATGCTTAAGCTGGTGATCCAAGTTCGACGGGCAGGCGTGGGTCGGCGGCTGCTTCCTCGGGCAGACGGTTGCCGGCATCGTGGACGGCTTGGTCCGTATTGGTCATGATCAAGATAGCCATACCGGCAACCAGTAGGACGATCAGGTACAAAATCGCTTGACGGTACGAGCCGGTGATACCGACGACGATACCAAAGATCAAGGGACCGATCCACGAGGTGCCGCCTTCGGAGATTTCATAGATGCCATAGTAGGCTGACTCGCGACCTGCGGGAATCATACGCGAGAACAAGGATCGTGACAACGCCTGCGAACCACCCAACACCACAGCGATCACCGCTGCCATGGCTAACGCCTGGTTAGTCGTATGTAAAAAGCCATAGGCGTAGACGATGATGCCCGACCAGATCACGAGTGACAGCACGATCGCCCATTTGGTGCCGATGCGGTAGGCAATGCGCTCGAAGAGCAGTGCGCCGAAAAATGCCACGAATTGCACCAGCAGCAGCACCTGAATGACAAAGGATTGGGACGTGCCGTCCAGCCGTTGTTGAGACGTAAACAGTTCCTGAGCCAGAAAAACCGGGGCCAGACTGATCACCGTCTGGATGCCGTCGTTGAACAGCATATATCCTCCCAGATAGCGCAGTGTCTGTGGCAACCGCCGCAGCTCCCGAAAGGTCGTCCATAGGCCTTTAAAGCCAACCGAAAGGTAGTTTGTGCCGGGGGGCAACGGCTCGGCCGGCTCGCGCGTCTTGAGCCGTGCGAAGGAGAACAGCGCAAAGGCGAGCCACCAGACGCCTGCGGATAGGAGCGACAAGCGGACCGCAAGACCGGTCGAGATGCCGAGCGTCTTCGCTCCCAGGACAAGCCCCAGATTCAAGGCGAGTAGCAAGCCACCACCAATATAGCCCGCAGCATACCCCCGGCTCGACACTTTATCGCGCTGGTCTTCGGTACAGATATCATTGAGGAAGGCGTTGTAGAAGACGACAGCCGCCCCGAAGCTCAGGTTGGCGATCACAAATAAGAGCCCACCCAGCAGATACCGGTTGCCGGTGATGAAGAAGAGCAGACAAACGGCGGCGATACTAATAAAGGAGAACAGGGCCAGCAAGCGCTTTTTCAAGTTGGTATAGTCGGCGATGGCACCTAGCACCGGCAGAAAAAAGACCTGCAAAAAGACCGAAAGCGACAAACAAAATGGGAAGAAGGACGTAGCCGTAACGTTACCAAACGGCCCCAACCTCATCACTACGCCATTGTCACCAACGGCCAACTGTGCCAGCGAGGTTAGGTATGGACCAAGCAAGGCCGTCGCGACTGTGGTGGTAAAGGCATGATAGGCCCAGTCATACGCGAGCCAGCCAAAGATCTCACGGCGATCATTGACCAGTACGGGGGGTGAAGTCGCCGCGCCGGTAGGCTGAGCAAGTGGAAGGGTACTCATGATGCGTCCTCCTAGGGTACGGTCATCATAACATTTTTGATCCGGTCGCTTCAACGCACCGTCATGCTTTTTGGAATTCAGCAAAGTACCGCACTGGAAGCTCAGTTCCAGTGCGGTACTCGCAGCAGCGATTGTGGTCTTGGCATCACCCATGTGATGCTAGCTGCTAGGGTGTGATCGGCCGCTCTTCGACAACCTGGCGACCTCGTGGGTTACGCAACGCAGCGTCAGCCGACAGGACACCCGCACCGGCGACGAGCAGTGCTGCACAGCCCATAAATAACAACACCTCGGTGCGGAACGTAGCCCATCCTGCAGCCATGCTCGCTGCCTTGAGCGCTTTAGGGAGCAAGGCGACAAGGATCGCGACCGCCATATCGCCCATCAGCAAAAGCGCGAACACACGGGTTAGAAGGCCAATAATGATGGCTGCTCCGCCGATCAGCTCCAAGTAGGAGATAAAAGGTCCCATCAGGGCCGGGAACGGAATACCAAGCGACCCGAAAAACTTTGATGTGCCGGCCACGCCGCCCGCCACTTTGCCATACCCCGAAAAGAAGAAGGTGAGGCCTACGGCCAGCCGCAGGAGTAGCGTGACGAGAGATTGGTAGGCTGCAAATCGCCGGTCGAGTTCCGAATAAACGCGCGCCATGGTGTCCTCCATACGTTACAGGGGCTATCTGCTTGTAGGTCTAGACAAGGGCTCCCTTGACTAAATCGCTTGTCTAGACCTACGCTCAACCTAAATATATACTCACGACCTGTATCTAGCTACGGACTGGAGGGCCAACATCTTCAGACTTTAGTCGCATGAAGAGGCGACTGCTGACCGTTCCAGAACCGTTATGCACTCTGCTAGCATCAAATACATCAGACCACGGAAACAAGGAGTCGTCTATGTCACTCATTCGCCGCATCGGAATGCTTCGTCTTCTCACGGTCGTCACGCTCGTTGCCCTCGCCCTGGCTAGTGGTGGAGCATACGCGGCACCATCCGCCGCCACACAAACAGTCAAAATGGTCGGTTTCAAATTCGCCCCCCAGACGCTGACCGTGCCCGTTGGAACTACTGTAACCTGGACGAATGCGGACCCAGCCGCGCACACGGCGACCTCGGACACGGGCGACTTCAACACGGGCAATGTGGCTGCCGGTCAGTCCATGTCTATCACCTTCAGTAAACCTGGCACGTTCCCCTACTACTGTAAGTATCACGGTGGTCCTGGCGGTGCCGGGATGTCTGGCACGATTGTCGTCACGGCAGCCCAGGGCCAGCCCGCCCCGGCTCCTGCTCCCGCCCCGGCTCCTGCGTCGGGTGCCCCAACTCCCAGCCTCATGGTGCATGATCAAGCTATCACCAATGGCACGATCACGATCGACCATGTCGTAGCGGCCAAAGATGGTTGGATCGCAGTGCATATGTTCGGGCCGGACGGCAAACTTCTCCTCACACCGCTCGCCGGGCTCGTCTATATTGACGCCGGTACGCGCCAAAATGTGCCGATCAAGCTGAACAAGTCGTTCAAGGCCGGCGACAAGCTGATGCCAATGCTACAAATTGACGCAGGTAAGCCCGATGTGTACGAGTTCCCGAATGGCCCCGATGTGCCGGTTACCGTTGGTGGTCAGGTTGTCATGATGCAACTCACCGTTCAGGCGAGCCCAACCGTACCCCATGCTATGCCAAACACTGGCAGCACGGGTGGGGCGATCATACCGGCCCTGTTGGTTGGGTTACTAGCCCTGCTGCTTGGTTATGGTGTCCATCTGCGGTTGCGGCGGTGGATGACCACACACTGATCTGAGACGTAGTTCGAGGTGTGCACAGCAAAGGTAGGTAGCGCACCTCTTCCGCAGCGGAGCAAGCGCCAGTGCTGGTGCTCGCTCCGCTTAGTATATGTACGCGCTCCATCTCAAAGTCTAGACGTGTTACTGTATAGACAAGGCAAAGACCATCATGCTGGTCAAACGAGTGATGTCAGCTTATCTGCCTGTGGTGATTTAAGATGCGTATCTCCTGGTCCTTAGCCCGTCAATTCTTGCTCGCGAGCTTGCTCGTGCTGCTCGTCAACGGCCTGCTCATTGGTCTCTGGATCGGACGGCAAATCGAAGGGAATGTCATCCACAGTGCCAGCCTCGATACAGCACTGTTTGTCGAGAGTGTCGTTGCACCATATCTTCAACCGATCGCCAGTCAGCATCAATTCACCTCCGCTCAAGCGACTGCGCTTGACAGACACTTCTCCAGCGGTCCGTTCCGCGAACGGATCGTGGCGATCAAGATCTGGGCGCGAGATGGCACCGTTCTATATAGCCCAAATCCCCAGCTTATCGGACAACACTTTGCGATCGGCGATGATCTACAGCAAGCGCTCAATGGTCAAGTCAACGCGAACATGAGCGATTTACGTGACCCCGAAAACGTCTATGAGCGCCAACATTGGACACAGTTGGTGCAAGTCTATGTGCCGGTGCATGCCACGACCGATGGCAAAGTGATCGGCGTCGCCGAGTTTTACCAGCTGCCGGATATCTTAGAGCGCGATATTGCTGCTGCACGGCTCCGCTCGTGGGGTGTCGTCATTGCTCTGACACTTGCAACCTACCTTTTGCTGGCCGGCATCGTCGGTCGGGGTAGCCGGACGATCAGTAACCAGCAGCGGACACTTAACGAGAAGGTGGTCGAACTCTCGACCTTGTTGAACCAAAATCGCTCGCTCAGCGAACGAGTGCAGCAGGCAGCTGCCCACACCACGACCTTGAACGAGCAGGCACTCCGCCGCATCAGCGCGGACCTACACGATGGTCCGGGGCAAACGCTAGGGCTCGCTCTCCTACGCATGGACGGCTTAGCGCGCTGTTGCGGCGAGACCAAGGATTTCGAGATCGTACAAAAGGCCGTGCAAGACGCCCTCCGCGAAATTCGTAGCATCTCTGCCGGCTTAGTACTGCCCGAACTCGAATCATTAACGGTTGTGGAGGTGGTAGAACGTGCTGTCCGCGAACACGAACGACGCAGCGGCATCATGCTCCAGCTCAACGTACACGATGTGCCCGAGCATGCCCCCTTGCCGGTCACGATCACTCTCTTTCGTTCGTTGCAGGAGGCGTTATCCAACGCGACCCGCCATGCCGGGGGCATCGGGGTGATGGTACGCGTCTGGACCGGGGATCACCAACTCTACCTGGCGGTCTCAGACGAGGGCCCCGGTCTCATTGATACGCCGGGTGTTGAGCGCCCACATTTGGGTGTAGCCGGCATGCGCGAGCGCGCCCAGATGCTGGGCGGTCGCTTCCAGTTGCATTCAGAGCCCGGCCAGGGCACCACGGTCAACATTTGCTGGCCACTTCCAACGAAGGAGGAAGCATGGAACGAGGACAGCATCGTAGCAGTGATATGATGCGCGTGGTCGTCGCCGACGATCACCCGTTATACCTTGACGCCATCATTCATACGTTAAGTACTGCCGGTGATATCGTTGTGGTGGGCCGCGCCGGCACTGCCGCGGAGGCGCTTGAACTCACACGCCAGCAACTGCCAGATCTGGTATTGTTAGATGTGACGATGCCCGGCAGTGGTCTAACGGCTGCCCGAGATATCAAAATTGCCTGTCCCGCGACCAAGATTGTCATCCTCACTGCATCTGAAGAAGAAGACAAGCTGCTCCAGGCACTCAAAGCGGGCGCTTCCGGCTATCTGCTGAAAGGCCTCTCGGCGCGCGAGTTGGTGTCGGTTGTCCGGTCGATCAATGCCGGCGAAGTCTATGTTGCCCCGGCCCTAGCCAGTCGCGTACTGGCGGAGATGACGAAAGGGAGAGTGAGCAGCCCACTTGATGAGCTAACCGAACGCGAGCGTGAGGTATTGGAGTTGCTGGTCCAAGGTCTGAGTAACGGGGAAATTGGCCAGCACCTGAACTTAGCCGAAAAGACCATCAAGCATTACATGACGAACATTCTAGCGAAGCTGCAGGTGCGTAGCCGTGTGGAGGCCGCCCTGCTAGCTCAGAAAGCCGGTCTCGGTGACGCGTAAATGTTGCTCAGTTTCTCCGCCTACAATCCCAGCGTTTCCTTGACCTTGCGCAGCGCGCCGATGTGCGCGTCAAGCACACGCCACCAATGCTACACGAATGGCTGAGTCTCGCCCAGTTCCCGCATGCTGGGAGCTGGGCGAGACTCATAGGCCCTCAAGTTGATGGTGGTGGCTGGTCGGAGGCTCTGCTAGGTGAGATGCCCAGCACAGGTCCCGCCGTTCTGATCACTATTCGTATGATCTGGACAGGTGGTATCACTCCATAGTGTGCCAAAGGTTTTGACCCGTGTGGTCAAGGTATAGTCGAGATTGGTGTGCGTCAGCGTCGCTCGGCTCAGCGTCGCCGCATATAAATTGCTGTCATGCAGATCCGAATTGGAAAGGTCGGCTCCCGTGAAGTCGGCCCGTTTCAGCTCGGCCGCCGTCATGTCCACCCCGATGATCGTGGCCCCTCTTAGCTGCGCGCCGAGCAGATCGACTCCGCCCAGCATGGCTCCGTTGAGATTAGCCCCATTGAGGTTGGCACCGTACAGCAGAGTTTGAATCATGGTTGTGCCACTAAGATTGGCACCACGTAGATTAGCGCCATGTAGGTCCAGCGCGCTCAAGTCACATCCTGACAAGTCTCGACCCTGCAGCGCAGGATAGCTACTCACATCGCAGGACGGCGCCGCATGACTCGGAGTGATCGTCACAAACATAGCCAACAACAGCAACACGAAGACGACCGACGAACGATACATTGAACCCATGAAGATAACCCCCTCGTTATAGCAAAAGACCGGTCATTGAACTTCTCGGCACGCACTATGTATGTTGTACCGAAATATCCAGGGCAGAGTCGGAGACACATGAACAGTATGTGACAATCCTGCAAGCAACGGCTCATCCCGGACACCCTTACGCAAGCAGATACAAAACACCAACGGCTGTAATGGCGATGATCACCAGGATGAGGAGGTAGGCAACGCACCCCTCGCCCTCAACCTCTTCTGAACGAAGCCAAATCTTTCTCATGGGAACAGTGTAGCCGGTACACCTTACCGGTAAGTTAACTGAAACACTGTCCCTGGCCGAACAGTGTTACCACGTTTGCACAAGATGATCGGCCATTCGAAAGGCGAGCGCCAGAATAGTGAGTACTGGGTTAAAGCCACCATTAGTCACATGCACCGATCCATCCGCCACGAATAAGTTGTCATGGCCATGCACACGACCCCAAGGATCAACGACGGACGTGCGCGGCTCATGGCCCATACGACAGGTGCTGGCCTGATGCTGCCCGCCACTCAGACGGAGCGTTGGGGTCGAACTCCATACCCGCGTCGCTCCGGCTGCACGGAGCCACTGTTGTGCACGCTCTGCCATAAACGTGGCAGTACGCACGGTCTCGGGATGCGTCGCTCCGGACAAACGAGCGACGGGCAGCCCCCATCGGTCGCGGACTGCGTTGTCGATCGTAATACGTGCCTCTGGGCTCGGGATTTCCTGCACCGGACCCATGACGCGCAGCACGCGGCTGTAATTCTCACGCATGAAGCTCTTGTTGGCCAAACCCCAGCGTGGCACATCCGGCGGCAACAGCGCTTTCGAGAAGATGATCGGCAGTGTAATGAACTCGTCGGCCAGCATGCCGCCGCCGATCAGATCTGCATTCCCATGATTAAAGCGACAGGTGGCAGTGGAGACCCCGGGACCTTGACCATCATAGACTCGCTCGGCCATCAAGCCCACAGCACTCGGATAATAGTGACCTTGCAGATGACGGCCCACCTGATCATGCTGGTTGCCGAGACCCAGCGGATGCTTCGTCGTTGCCGAGTTCAGCAGCAAGCGCGCCGTCTCGATCGCCCCTGCCGAGCACACCACCACCTCCGCCCGCACCTCATGCCACTGATCGTCACGATCAACATACTCCACCCCGCTCACGTGCCCGATCGCGTCCGTCACGATGCGCGTGACCATCGCCTCCGTTACGAGATCACACCGTCCCGTCGCCAGCGCCCGTGGGATCAGCGTGTTATGGGTGCCGTTCTTTGCCTCAACCGGACAAGCAAACCCTACACAATGCTGGCAATGAATACAGGCCGGGCGCTCTCCGTAAGGCACCGTATTAATTAAGACCGGCACCGGCACGGTCTCCCAACCGAGCGCGGCCGCGCCGGCACGCAGCACCGCTCCCTGGCGATTCACCGGCAGGGCGGGCATGGGATAGTCCCGACGTCGTGGCCACAGCTCATGATTGCTGGCACCGGCAACCCCCACTTCCCACTCGGCCCGTTCATAAAAGGGCTCCAGGTCGGCATAGCTGATCGGCCAATCGGCCAGCGAACTCCCGGTGGGCACACCATACTGCTGTGCCATCCGAAAATCCTGCGGCAGAAAGCGCCAAGCTTGCGCGCCATACACACGCGTACCACCACCCACACACGCCGCATTATTCTGGTACTGAGCCTCATGCGGGCGGACAACATGGCTTTGACCGGCGAGATCCACAAAGACGCGTGGATTGCCAGACAACTCCGGCCCGGTATTGTGACCATACTGCGCCAACCGGTGGTTACGGAGATGATCGCGGCCAACCTCCCCAAACGCCAAATCCCGTCCGCGTTCGAGCAGCAACACCTGCTTGCCCGCTTCAGCCAACAGACCTGCTACCACACCGCCACCCGCACCTGCACCGACCACAATCACATCATAGACCATCATCCATGCACCTCAAAGCCGATCATATTCCAGGCAACCGCGCCCCGATTCCCGCCATTGGCCGGGTCACTATAGAAACCCTCCATCACGTGCTCGACCACCATCGCGAAAAAGCCAGCTGCACTGACCGACCATTCGACCAGCACCTCCCCCACTTCGATCTGATGGAGCAGGGCCTCTTGTGCCCCGCTGTCGAGCATAGCAAAGCTATCTCCACCTCTGGTGTGGGCTTCGCGCTCCAGCGCGTCGAGCCCATCCCGGTACAATGGCAGGGCGGGCTGTAAGGCCCCTTGGAACTGACGGCGCAAATATTCGCCAACCCCAGCTTCCCAGCCGCCGGGAACGTCATCCGCCGGAATAATCAAATCCACAAGGACGCGCAGAGTAGCCCACTGCTGTGCTGACAGCATAGGCGCGAGTTGTTCCACAGTATCCATAGATGGTACGCCTAGTCGGTAGTAGGATCAGCTCATCGCTGCGCTCAAACTATACCTGACTCCTGTACACTGGGCCAGGCCAGGTCCTTCAATTGACAGCCGTGCTGATCATAGGCACAATCCTGGCGGCGCGGCAGCTGCCGCCGGCCTTATAGACCATATACATGATGTCTACGATTCGAAAAGAAAGGGATGGGATGACAAACATAGCTGCTCCCAAACGTAAAATCTTGCTAACGGGCGCTGCGGGCCGCATCGGCACCGCCTTTCGAACTGCGGCCGCCGACCGCTATGATTTTCGCCTCGGCATCATAAGTGCCGACCAGCTTCCACCTGACGATGGACAGGATCGGATCATCATCAACATTTCTAACCTGGACGATTGTCAACAAGCATGCCAGGGCATTGACACCGTCGTACATCTCGCTGCTGATCCCTCACCTGCTGCCGACTTTTACCACTCGCTGCTCGACAATAATATCAAAGGGACCTATAACATCTTCCGCGCGGCGAAGGACCAAGGCTGTGCCCGCGTCATCTTCGCCAGCAGTATTCATGCGGTCGATGGCTACCCACAAGAGCAGCAAGTGCAGACCAGCATGCCCGTACAACCGCCGGATATGTATGGTGTCAGTAAATGTTTTGGCGAGGCAGTCGGTGCCTATTTCGCAACCAGGGAAGGACTCTCTGGGATTGCGATCCGCATTGGGGCCTTTGAAGCCCCCTGGATCGATCGCAACCCCACGGATCTCCACCTCAGTGCGTTTATCAGCAAGCGTGATATGAGCCATTTGCTGGTGCAAGCGATCGAGACGCCCGGTATAACCTTTGCGATTGTGCATGGTATTTCGAACAATCGCTTTAAACGACTTGACATCACAACGACGCGCGCCCTTCTTGGCTACGAGCCGCAAGATGATGGCTTTGCTATCTACCGGGGCAATCGCTCGTGAGGCAACGGACTTCAGGACGAAAGTGCGGGTGAAGGCAATGCAGATAATAGGCTAAATTGGGTGTGCTATACTCGGCGCAATGACGGCTCATTGCGCTGGACCTGACAGTCCTGAGAACGGCGGTTAACAATGCGGTTCATGGCCCACCTCACCTTTATCCCCGAGCCGATTATCCCATCTCTTATCCCCGCAGAACAAGCACGTGTCGCAGAACTGGCTGCCGCGGGTGCCATTCAGGCGCTGTTCCTCGCAGCCAATAACTCGGCTGGTTGGCTCGTCATGGTGGGCGAGTCCCAGCAGACGGTCGAGCATGCCCTCAACTCACTACCGCTCCACCCCTACATGCACGTCACCCTCACCGAGCTCAGTCCGTATGACCCGCTCGCCTCCACCAAGACGTCGACCTGACGCGCTGTATCTGCTCATCGGGTGAAGCAGCACTACATGAGATAGATGTTGGTAGCCACCAGAAATCAAAAAACTGCTGATTGACTCCTAGATGACGGCATGCTAGCATAGTGCTCTAACATTCTTATCAAGAAAGGAGGTGCAGCAATGGCGAACTCAATCTACAACGTGCCCGGGCTGCATCTCCCCATCACTGGTGTATCTGCCCTGGTTTGAGTGCGCCTCGTAACTTGTCCTCATCGACATAGCCGAACAGCATCTCCTCGGAGCGAAATGGAGGAATTCCAGCGCTGGAGGTGTGACCACGACCTTGGGAAAACCGGCTGCATGCCGGTTCCTGTAGGCGTAGCCGCTCCACCGCGCTGATCCTTAGCTCCGCTTGCCGCAGATGCTCGGATACCGTGACGACCACGGGCGCACTCGCGCCGCGTGGTCGTTCTCTTGTAATAAGGTAACCAAGCTATGTTGCTCAAGCCCCATCGGGATCTGCTGATCCGCTACTTCATGCCGCACTGGCACCGGACCGTGTTGCTCGCCGTGCTGTTGCTCGCCGGCACCGGCCTACAACTCGTCACGCCGCAAATTGTGCGGCACTTTATCGACACTGCGCAGGGAGGTGGGAGCACTTCGGCCTTGCTGCGCTCGGCTGTGCTCTTCCTGGGAGTGGTCGTGCTCGCGCAGGCCGTTGCCGTAGCCGAAACGTATACTGCCGAGAACCTGGGCTGGTTGGCGACGAACGCTTTGCGCGCCGATCTCGCTCACCATTGCCTCGACCTGCCGATGGCCTTCCATAATGCTCATACACCGGGCGAATTGATCGAGCGCATCGACGGCGATGTGAGTACGCTTGCCCACTTCTTCTCCCGTTTCGTCCTGCAGCTCATCGGTAGTGCCGTGCTGCTGCTTGGCGTGTTACTCCTTCTGTATCGTGAAGCTTGGCAGGTCGGGCTCGCCTTGACACTGATAAGCGTTGTGGCGCTCGTCACCTTGAATCGCGTCCGCAGTGTGGGAACCCGCTATGCGCTCGCCGCACGCCAGGCCAGCGCCGACCTGTTCGGTTTCCTAGAGGAACGCATTGCCGGCCTCGTGGACATCCAGTCCTGTGGTGCGCAGGGCTACATACTCCGGCGCCTACAGCCATACCTGCGGGCACTCTTCCAAAGTTCGCGGACCGCGTTTCTGATGGGCAGCGTTCTGTGGAGTGTACCTAGCGCCATCTTCACACTTGGCTGGGTCCTGGTGTTTGCCATGGGTGCCTCCTTTTATCGCGCCGGCAGTATGAGCATCGGGACGGTATACCTGGTGTTTCAGTACATGGCAATGCTCCGCCGTCCGCTGGAACAGTTCGCCAGCGAGGCACAGGATTTCCAGTCTGCGAGCGCCAGCGTGGCCCGCATTCGGCAGCTTTCTATGAGCCCGACACTCGTCGACGCTAGTCCGGCGGCCATACTGCCCGTTGGTCCCGCTTCGGTCGAGTTCGATGATGTCACGTTCACGTATCCAGGCGGCGAACTTCATGGCACGCCCGCTCTCAAGCACGTCTCCTTTCACCTGCGGGCCGGTGCCGTGCTGGGCATCCTCGGGCGCACCGGTAGTGGCAAAACGACCCTTTCGCGACTGCTACTCCGACTATACGAATCGGAAGTAGGAACTATCCGCTTGGCCGGCGTCGACATTCGGCAGGCGCGGCTCGCCGATCTCCACCGGTGTATCGGCGTCGTAACGCAGGAGGTGCAGCTCTTCCAGGCCACTATTCGCGAGAACCTAACGCTCTTTGTCCCCGGCATCCCGGATGACCGCATCATGCAGGTGCTCGAAGAGCTTGGCCTCGGAGCCTGGCTCAACTCATTTGCGGCCGGACTGGATAGCGAGCTCAGCGCACGTGGTGGCGGTCTCTCGGCGGGACAGGCACAATTGCTGGCTTTCGCACGGGTCTTTCTGCACGATCCTGGCGTGGTGATACTGGATGAAGCATCCTCACGCCTTGACCCTGCTACCGAGCAGCTGATCGAACACGCCGTCGATACGTTGTTCCGGCCAGAAGGGCGACGTCGCACCGGGATCATCATCGCCCACCGGTTGTCGACCATCGCTCGTGCCGACGACATCCTGATCCTGGAAGACGGCCGGATCGAGGAGTACGGCGCTCGCAGCGAATTGGCAGGAGATTCACGCTCCCACTTACACACGCTTTTGACAGCGCGTGATGCTACCTATCAGGAGTATGTCCATGTCAGCAGCTAGTTTCTCAGGTGGTACACCCGGGACCGCACGCCGATCGCGAACCGCGACCCTGAGCTTCATCGTGGCGGTGCTCCGCTTTAGCCCGGTCCTCTTCGTCTGGTGCCTGATCTCCGCCACCGTTGTCTTTGGGCTGCCGCTGGCAGCCGGTCTGGTACTGCGCGCCTTCTTCGATGCCCTGTCAGCCGGTATGCTGGTAGGAACGCACATCTGGACGTTGATCGGACTTTTCGTCGCAGTCGAGGTCGCCGATATAGTATCAGGAGCGAGCCTCTCGTTCTCTTGGGGTAGTCTCCTCTTTAAAAGCCTGGCGCTCTTGCGACGGAATCTGCTGCGCGAACTCCTCAGCGGGCACGCCGGCCATACACTTCCGGAAGCATCGGGAGGCACGTTGAGCCGTTTTCGCGACGATGCAGAGGAGGTCGTCGAGTTTATTGACCGTTGGACCGATCTCTTTGGCCGGACCTTCCTTGTGTCGGGTGCTATGTTCGTGATGCTGCGCCTCGACGCGCGCATCACGCTGCTCGTATTCGTGCCACTGGCAATTATCATCACGCTGGTCAACCTGGCCCAGCAGCGCATCATCCAGTATCGTGCGGAAAGCCAGCAGGCGGTGAGTCGCGTCACTGCCTTCCTAGGGGAACTGCTGGACTCGGTACAACTTGTCAAAGTCGCCGAGGCGACGCCACATGTGATCGTGCATTTTCGCCGGCTCAACGACGCGCGGCGTAAGGCCGCCCTGCACGACAGGGTCTTCTCGCAGCTGATAGAGGCCTTCAATAGTAACGTCGTGAACCTGGGAACCGGTGTGATCCTGCTTCTCGCAGGCGGCTCGATGCGCCGCAATACGTTTACGGTTGGGGATTTCGCGCTGTTCGTCACTTATTTAGCGGCGGTAGCACAATGGCCATTAGAGGTTGCGGACTGGCTGACAGGTTATAAACAGGCGGGCGTCTCGATTGAACGTATGCTGGCGCTGCTGCAGGCAGGCAGCCCCACTCCAGTTGATGAAGTCGTGCTCGTCACGCCCGAACCGCTGTATCTCACTGGACCGCTACCCAGTGTGCAGGATTCGCAGGTAGCTCGGACGAGACAAGACAGCGATCAGCTGTGCACGCTCCAGGTGACCGGCCTGACTTATCACCATCCGGGCAGTGGACGTGGCATTGAAAGGATCAATTTATGCCTGCAACAGGGGACTTGTACGGTGATAACCGGACGCATCGGCGCGGGCAAGACGACGCTCCTGGCGGCATTGCTTGGCCTTGTACCGACGGAGGCCGGGGAGATTCATTGGAACGATGTGCTCGTCGAGCACCCTGCACTGTTTTTCGGGCCGCCGCGCACGGCCTTCACGCCACAAGTGCCACGCTTGTTCAGCGAAACTTTGAAAGACAACGTGTTGCTTGGTCTGGTCGAGGGGCAGGCCGATCTCAACGGAGCGCTCCGCTCCGCCGTGCTTGAGCGGGACGTAGCCGGCCTGGACCAAGGTTTGGCGACCCTCATTGGGCCACGCGGCGTCCGGCTTTCAGGAGGGCAGGTACAGCGCACTGCTGCAGCCCGCATGTTTGTGCGTGAGGCTGATTTGCTCGTCTTTGACGATCTCTCCAGCGCGCTGGATGCTGAGACCGAACAGCTGCTGTGGGAACGGCTCCGCCCTGACCGCACCTACCTGATCGTCTCGCATCGTCGCGCAGCCTTGCGTCGGGCCGATCATATCGTCGTTCTCAAGGACGGCAAAGTCGAAGCCGCGGGCACACTAGACGTATTGCTTACTACCTGCGAGGAGTTGCAGCGGTTGTGGTCAGGCGACCTCACGCCGGTTCCATCCTAAACGACCGCCTTGAATACCGTCATTGTTCCTCCTTCCAACGCTCCTAAACGCATGGACACCTGCCCCACCTCAGTGGGACGCAGGTGTCCACGCCAGCGCGACCATGCTCATCAAGCCTGGCGGGCAGCCTGAATCAACTCGCTGATACCAAATGTGTCACCGTGCCTCAAGGCAGGAAATGGCTTCCAGCCGGGCGCCTGCCGTAGATACGAGTGCGAATCGCCATACAGTAAACCCGCAAATACCTCGCCCACAATCCGACCGCCCACCGGGCCGAGACGCAGTGTCGTGTTGTTGTCTTGGAACGCTTGCTGAGCCTCCGCCAAAATGTAATACCAGAGCGGGGCGTTATCGGCGAATGCTGGCGCTATGTCGATCAACCGCTTGTTCTGAGCATGCTCCTGTTCCGTTGCCTTACCAACTCGCAACTCGTCCTCATCCAGCGGCGTCACGCCCATAGCCCGCGCTACTGCCTGGCCCGACGGCAAGCTCATACTTAACCCACGTAGCAGATTCCGACCGGCAAGTGCGTGTTCGTCGTGTGCTACGCTGAGTGGCAGATGACCGAGCGGATTAACCAGCGAACTGTCGATCTTGTAGGATCGCTGCAGCCGGTCCGGGCCCAAGTCGGGCGGATTGTCATCGATCTTGAAGAACAAATTCCAGTCAACGGCCCAGCTGTCCGGAAAGGCCCGGAAGCCAACCAGACTTGCCGCCGCTTTCTCAGCGTCCATTTCGGCAAAGATCATCTGACGTCCCGCCAAGGTCGTGTTCAGCCGGTAAATAGGACGTACCATGGAGTGGCCAAAGCGATAGGCCGCGACGCTGAACTCGACCGGGATGAACGGCGACTGTTTCCAGTTGAAGAAATGGAGGTTGGGCTTGAATGCCGTGACGTCTTCGTCTGCCAACTGCGGCAAGATATCATTGACCATAGCCTGGCCGATGATGGTTGGCAGAAAGTCGTGGAGCACGGCCCATTGGTAGTGGAAGCGAACCTCCCGTTGCACCCGTTCAAAGGTTGGTAGCGTGCCGTGGCGTAGCATGAGCACGTCGGCGATCCGATTATGAAAGCGCAGGATCGTCGCCTGGAACTGTGATACGATCACATTCTCGTCGTTGCGCGGATCGCCGATCAACGCCCGCGCCGGTTTTCCACTCGCCAGATCATCTGGATCGGGGCTATTCCGTGGCACATCCCGCGTGTGGGCATCATGCGTGCTCCCGGTTAGCATGCGACCCAGCAGCATATGTACACCATCATCGGCGTACAGGTATGGCTGGTCATCGGGGCCGCGTCCGTAGATATTGTCGAGGTCGAAGCGCGGCGTACGGAAATCGGTGAGACCGTCTGGATCGTTCTGGCGTTGCAGGCTGCTCGCCGGATCGAAGGTCAAATCATGATCGATGAACTGGCCAAAATACGTATAACCGGCGCTAATCCCGAGGTTCTCTTCATCGTCCCGTTCGTTCTCGGGCGTCGGATGATCCTCTGGAAGTGCGGTCATCTCTGTAGCGAGCGCCTTGAGATCATCCGGGTGATGAAAGGCTGCCGGTAAGGTCCGGAACATCCGTCCAAAGCGTCCTTCGAACATCGATGACTGCCGCGACAAACTCTCGCCGCGCGTGCCCGTTCCGTGGGGTCGCCGTGCCGCAGAAGCATAGTGCGAGCCTGAGGCTGTCGGCCGGGAAGTGGGAGACGTCGTCGGTGTCACCGGCCCTGTATCCGCTTGAGGTTTTCCGTTCGTCGCACTCTTGTCATGTACCGCAGATGTCATATACATCGTCCTTTCCTTTATAGGAATAAATGCGGGTATGCACAAATTGTCAGCCCGTCATCACAGTGAACGCCTTTATAATTGCCCAACAGAATCACGTAACTGCTCATGCTCCTAAGGTGGAAACATATGCGTAGAATGAAACGATGCCTCGTCATCTTGGTGTGTATCTTCATGACCATCGTGGTACTAAGCTGTGGCCTGCTGGCGCGCCGCCGTGCGCTGCGTCAGCAAAGCATCGCCCACCCCGCGCCTGCCACTCAAAGTGGCGTTCATACGCTCCAACATGGCACGTACCTGCGGACGTATGAACTGCATGTGCCACCGTCGCTCCCCGCGAACCGCCCAGTTCCACTCGTGCTCGTCTTCCACGGTGGGAGTGGTCAGGGCAAATCGACGGAAGGCTTAACCGGCTTCAATCAAACGGCAGATAAACAGGGGTTTATCGTGGCCTACCCCGACGGTGTAGGCCGCCGCTGGCGTGATCAGCCCGAGTTGACGCCGGACGATAAGGCGGTGGATGATGTTGGCTTCGCTTCAGCACTTATTGATCAGATCTCGCACACCTTCCAGATCGCTCCTAACCGGATCTACTCCACCGGCATATCAAACGGCGCCGGCTTCTCCTACCGTCTGGCCTGCGAACTGTCAGATAAAATTGCTGCAATTGGACCCGTGGCCGGCGCCATCGGGGTGGAGGAAGTAAGCCACTGCAATCCCCCCCACCCCGTCGCCGTCATCGACTTTCATGGCACCGCCGATCCGATCATCCATTACACCGGGGGCGTCGTAACGATGGGAAAAAATGCACCGACGCTCTTGTCCACGCCCGACACCGTCGCGCGCTGGCGGCAGATCGATGGCTGCCCGCCTCCCGGACCAACCGAGACCCTCCCGCGCATTAATACCGCTGATACCACCAGTGTGGACCGGCAACTCACCGGACCCTGCCGCGACGACACGGCGGTGGACGCTTATACCATTAATGGCGGTGGTCATACCTGGCCGAGTGGTCCCCAATATATGCCGGCCTTTGTGGTCGGCAAGGTAAGCCGGCAGATCATAGCGACCGACCTCATTTGGGACTTTTTTTCACGCCATCCCAAACAATAGCGGAAATGACATATAGCATGGCAATCCTTAAATTCTTGAATGCCGGCCTAAGCTTTATGCTTGAACTCTGCATGCTCGCTGCCCTTGGCTACTGGGGATTTCACGGCGACAAGAGTCTGATCATCAAATGCCTACTGGGGCTCGGAGCACCACTTGCCGTCGCCGTCATTTGGGGCCTGTTTCTGGCTCCACAGGCCACGCATCGATTGGATCAGCGCCCGGGAACAGCGCTTGCGTTAGTGCTGTTTGGTCTTGCTGCCCTCGCATTGTCCAGGACCGGTTATTCCAGACTAGCCATCACCTTTGGAGCCGTCGTGGTCGTTAATGAGCTCCTCTTACTCGCGTGGCAGCAATGGTAAATCGCCCTGGTGATGTAGGAGCTTGCACAGGTTCTCTGTTCTTTTTTCAAGTAGTGCAGGGAAGTCATTGGTTCGCAAGAGCCAAGCGCGGTGCCAATGGTATACTACGAGGACTGGCAAACACGCATGGCGGGAACCAGCTTATGGCTGTTGATAGCGGCGATATTGATCTATGGCTTGTTCGAAAAGCTGATGGCCTCAAGGTGGAGATTGTGAGCCCAGACAAGCCAAAGCGCGACACCGAAGAAAAGCCGCTGGACTATGCTGCAGCTGGTATCCCTGAGTACTGGATCGTTAATCCGCTTGATGAAACGCTGAGCGTGCTAACACTGCAGGGCGACTCCTACATCGTGCACGGCGTCTTCCGCCGCAGGATGTCAGCGACCTCACCGCTATTTCACGGCTTCACGATCCCCGTTGATGATATGTTCGATGCGAAATAGCATGCGCAGTCAAACAAACCCTAGTCCCCGCCCCTACCTCCGCTCGGTCGCGCGCACGAAAACGCTTGATGCCGGCTTCTTGCTCGGCGTGCAGCAGCCGCATGCCAAGGAGCAGCTTGCTGCTCAGGAGGGTGTCTCGCTCGATACGCTGGTCGACACCACCGTTCGCGATTTGCGCGACCTCACATGGCTCTCGATCGACGAGTCTACCTCGCGCGACCTCGATCAACTCTCGGTTGCCGAATTGCTCGCCGATAGTGCTACCCGCCTTCGCGTGGCCATCACTGACATCGATGCCTGGGTTCCGCAGGGCTCACCACTCGACCTGCATGCCGCTGGCAATGCCGTGTCGGTCTTCACCGGCGTCGTGACCTATCCCATGCTCCCGGAGCTACTCGCCCTTGGGCGCACCTCCCTCATAGCGGGCACCGATCGGCTCGCGCTGGTAATCGAACTAATCGTGGACCCAAATGGCACCCTCCGCTCCAGCGATGTCTACCGCGCCCTAGTCCGCAACCAAGCGCAACTCACGTACGAAGCAGCGGGCAGTTGGCTCGACGGCGATGCAGCTGCGCTTCCAGACGCTGTGGACTCATCGGCAATTGGGGAACAGCTTCGCCTCCACGAGGCAGCCGTGCTGGCGCTACGCGACCGTCGCTTGACCGCCGGGGCACTCGACCTGGTTCGCGCCGAGGTACAGCCCATCTTCGACGACGACCGGATCGTGGATATGGTCGTGGTGCCGCCCAATCGTGCACGCACGATGATCGAACACCTGATGGTCACGGTGAACGCCGCGATCGCACGCTTCATGAGCGCCAGCGATCTGCCCTGGATCGCCCGCACCCAAGCCCCACGCGACTGGGACGCCCTGCTCGATCTCGCCGACGAGCACGGCTACGCGCTTCCCGACGAGCCAAACCGTACCGCCTTCGGTGACTTCGTGCACCACCTGCGTACCTCGGACCCAGACGGCTTCTCAACGCTTCAGCCTACCATCGCACGTATGCAGGGCAGCACCGAAGATCTGGTGATGCTGCCGGGCGAAGATCCGCCGCCGCATTACGGCCTGGCTCTTGACGGCTATACGCGCGGGACCGCGCCACTCCGCCGCTACGCCGATCTGCTCGTCCAGCGGCTACTCAAAGCAGCCATCGCCGGTCAGCCCGCCCCCTATACCGTCGCAGAACTCGACGACCTTGTCGAGCACTGCCGCGAGCGGCGACGCGCCGCCGAGACGGTCGAGCGCGACATGTTCAAGATCTACGGTACCGTGCTCGTGCAGGAGCGCCGAAGCGAGCTGTTCGACGCAACCGTGACCAACGCCAACGACTACGGTGTATGGGCACGGCTCGACCATCCACCCGTCGAAGGCCGGCTCGCGCGGTCCGCTGCTAGCCTAAGTCGCGGTGAGCGCATCCGTGTGCGGGTCGCACGCACCGATTGGGAACGTGGCTTCGTCGACCTCACCCTTGTGCCGTAGTGCCCCTCCCTCCATCGAGCTTGCAAAGTTAGACACGGCGGTGTAGAGTACTGCAAAGTTAGCCACGATCATGCTACACAAAGGAGTCTCAGCATGGCTCGCCACACTCCCCACGTAGAGCATGTCACGCTGCTTAGCCGTCCGGACGGTGGACGACGTGATCACAGCCGCCTTAGGGGGCGACACCAATGCGTACGCGCTTCTCAACGAAACCGGCAGGTATCTCGGCGCTGCCATCGCCCACGTAGCCAACCTCCTCAACCCGGAGATCGTGGTTGTCGGCGGAACAATCATGCGTGCAGGTAACCTCGTGCTGGACGGGGTGAGCGGAGAGGTACGCCAGCGCCTGCATCCTAGGATGGTGGATCAGCTACAGATCGTGGACGGCGCACTGGGACCGGATGCCGGTGCGATCGGTGCTGCAGCGCTGGTCATCCGGGACTTTCTGAGCCAGTGTTCATAATCAACTTGCGCCTCCGTTCATCGATCTGCTATATCAACTCCCGCGAACACGGTGGTCGTGTCTCGTATACAGAATCCAGTGTAGGAGGTAGTGATGTCTACGCATGACGAAAAAACGGACGACGGATCAGCAAAACCAGAACGCACGGTCTCACGGCGCGACTTTCTCAGAGTCACGGGTGGTGTAGCCGGCGCAGCACTGTTGGCTGCTTGTGGCGCAACACCTGCCTCGCCCTCTGGGGCTGCGAGCGGCCAAACGGCCGCCTCGGCTTCCACGGACGCCGGCACAACCGGCGGTGCGACAGCCGCAGCGGTGCAGGCCACGCAGGCTCCTGCGGCAGCCGCCGGTGGGGCGGCGGGCGATGTCCAGTTCTGGGACATGGTCTGGGGGCCACCCGCATACATCGACACCGCCAAGAAGGTGGTTCAGCAGTTTACCCAGGCGAACCCCAACATCAAGGCCAGCTACCAGTCTAATCCCTGGAGCTCGTGGCCACAGGTGTTCACTACGGCAGTGGGCTCCGGCACCGCGCCCGACGTAAGCACCGGTGGTGGTTACCAGGCCATCCAGTTCTACCCGCAGGGCGCCATTCTCGAGATCGACGACGTCGTCGCCAGCTTTAAGCCGGACGATTTCCTGCCCAACCAGATCGAGGGCATGAAGTTCAATGGCCACTACGTGGCTCTGCCATGGGGCATCGACATCCGTATCCCGTTCTATCGCAAGGACTTGTTCGACAAGGCCGGTGTCAAGCCACCGACCAACTGGGACGAAATGCGCGCAGGGCTCAAGAAGCTCACCTCGGGCAACCAGTATGGCATTGCATTCCCTGGCAATGATAATGCCGCCTGGCAGGGGATGTGGGGCCTCGTGATCAACAACGGTGGCGGGCTCTTCACGGCAGACCGCAAGCTCGATGTTATGAACGACCGCACTGTCGAGGCGCTCACGTTCATCTCCAACCTGGTTAAGGACGGGGTGGTGCATCCCGGCAGTGCTGGCTTCAGCGGCGATGACATGACAAAGGCGTTCTCGAGTGGCAGTGTGGGCATGGTGATATTCGTCCCCGGCACCGAGGAGCGCGTGACACCGAATGTTAAGCAGAACGTCGAATTGCTAGCGCCGATGACCGGCCCGCACGGCGACAAAGGGACGCTCTTGTTCTCCAACAACCTCATGGTCTACAAGCAGACCAAGAACCCAGACGCCACGAAGTCGTTCCTGAAGTGGTGGTCGGCGAACTCGCTGCCGATCTGGACCGAGGGGAAATGCGGCAACTTGCCGGCGCGGACGTCGATCGCCAAGGACCCCTACTTCCAGAACAACATTTACCTAAAGCGCATCCTGGATGAGTGGGTGCCGATCGGTAAGCTCACTGGCACGCGGTCATCCGGTACCTTCCCTGCGCTGGCTGACATTGACATGGGCGGCATGATGAAGACCTTGGCCACCGACATCCTGCAGGGCCAGGACGTGAAGGCATCGCTCCAGAAGCTTGAGACGACGCTCAAGGGGCTTAAGACGCTCCAGTCATAGGCGCGCGCTGACGTGAAGATCGGGCGGGGCAGGCATGTGACAGGCGTGACATGCCTGCCGAAAGGAATAATTGCTCATGAGTACCCGTGCCATCCCTTCGCACTCCCAAGAGCTTAGGCCACCGCGACGTAGCCTCCCGTTCGATGCCTTCCCTTTTATCTTGCTGCTACCCTCAGCCCTGCTGATCGCGCTCATCAACATTTACCCGTTCGCGACCGGCTTCTACTACAGCCTGCAGAGCGGTACGCTACTCCAGTCGGGCGATTTCGTCGGTCTGGCGAACTTCATACAGCTGTTCAGGATGGCTGACTTCCGCCACGCGCTGTGGTTCAGCGCGATTTTCGCTATCTTCAGCGTGTTCGGTAGCTGGGCCATCGGCCTCCTTTTGGCCCTGTTCCTGAACATGGACATCCCCGCACGCGGATTCTTCCGCGTAGCACTGCTTCTGCCCTGGATTATCCCCTCGATCGTGTCGGTCGTTAGTTGGCGCTGGCTGATCAGTGACCAGAGTGGCCTGGTCAACGTCATGCTCCAAGCGATCGGCCTCAAGCCGATCTACTTCCTGAGCACCGGATCACTGGCCACTTTCTCAGTGATCGTAGTCAAGATCTGGCGCAGCTTTCCGTTCATGATGCTCTCGATCCTGGCCGCGCTGCAGACGCTCAATCGCGAAAGTTACGAGGCGGCCGCTATCGACGGCGCTGGGCGCTGGCAGTCCTTTCGCTATATCACCATGCCGCACCTACTGCCAATCTCGTTCGTGCTGTGGATCTTGATGACGATCTGGAGCGTGAACGACTTCGAGACCCCATGGCTGCTGACGCAGGGCGGTCCGTCCAATGCGACCGAGAACCTCAGCGTGCTGGCGTACCGCTACACCTTCAACCTCAACGATGTCGGTATCGGCGCGGCGATCTCATTCTTCACCATGCTGCTCTTAATGATCTTCGCGATCACTCTGCTGAGCCGCCAACGCGAGACGTGATAGATCGATATGATACATCGCGCTGCCACAGAACTCACCGTGCTGACTACCATGAGGAGCGAAGCCATGCTAACGCAAAAACCCCTGGTCCGCTGGAGCCTTTTTGGGCTGGCGTGCCTGCTGGTGATCGTGATCGACATGCCGATCATCAGCCTGATATTAAACTCATTCCGCAGTACGGCGGAGATTCTTTCGTCGACGTCATTAATACCGGCGGCGCCCTCGCTGGTGAACTACGCCTACGTCGCCCAGCGCACCTCATTCTTCCAGTACTTGCTCAACAGCCTGATTATGGCCGGCGGCGGGATGGCCGTGAGTATCCTAGCTGCCACGCTGGCCGGCTATGTGCTCTCACGCTTTCGCACGCGCGTGTTCCGTGCATACGGCACCGGGCTGTTCCTCGTGCAGATGTTCCCCGTCCTGCTGGCACTGATCCCGCTGTTCATCTTGTTCCGCAAGCTCAATCTGATCAACACCTACTACTCGGTGATCATCATGTACACCGTGGCGCAGTTGCCGTTCGCCACTTCGATGTTCCGGGCCTTCTTCGACGGCATCCCCCACGATCTGGAGGAGGCCGCCAGGATCGACGGCGCGAACCGACTGCAGTCCTTCGCGCTGGTGGTGCTGCCGCTGGCCGGACCAGCGATCGCGGCGGTGGCGATCTTTGCCTTCCTGTTCTCCTACAACGAATACCTGATCGCGGCAGTGTTCCTGCGCCGTGAAAGTCTGTTCACGATCCCCGTCGGGATCCAGCAGTTTATGCAGCAGTACAGCACCGACTGGGGCAGCCTGATGGCGGCGGCGGTGATGGCGATGCTACCTACCTTCGTCCTGTTCCTGTTCATACAGAAGTACATGATGTATGGTGCCATCGGGAGCGGTGTGAAGGGCTAGCCACACGAAGGAGTGGGCAACGATGCAACGACTGAGAATCGGAATCGTGGGCTGTGGCGAGGTAACGCAGGTCATACACCTGCCCAGCCTCGAGCAGCTCAATGAACAGTTCGTCGTAACGGCGCTCTGTGACGTCAGCAATCACGTGTTGGAGGCCGTCGGCCAGCAGTGGCGGGTGGCAAACCTGCATCACGACTACCAGCATCTGCTACTGCAGGACGACGTGGACGCAGTGCTGGTCGCCAACCCGGAGGCCTACCATGCGGAGGTGGGGTTGGCCGCGATCGCGGCGGGCAAGCACGTGCTGATTGAGAAACCGATGTGCATGACGCTCCGCGAGGCCGCTGCGATCAGCGCTGCTCAGGAGCGCGCCGGCGTGACCGTGCAAGTCGGGTACATGCGCCGCTACGCCCCGGCGTTCCTCGAAGCCTGCCGCCTGTTGCCCGAGCTGGGCGAGATCCGCCTCGCCCGAGCCCACGACGTCATCGGTCAAAATGCTCTGATTGTCAAAGGCACCTCACGCGTCATCCGCGGCACTGACGTCCCGCCCGACATAATCGCCGCTGGACAACGGTTGCACGCCGAGCGCCTGTCTGAAGCACTCGGCCAGGCATCCGCCGATCTGGGCAGTGCCTATGGCCTGATGCTCGGTCTGAGTTCGCATGATATCTCCGCCATGCGCGAGCTTCTCGGCATGCCGCAGCGCGTACTCTACGCGGCCCAGCGCCATGGCGGCCTCTATCTCTCCGCCGCCTTCGACTACGGCACCTACGTCTGCCACTACGAGACCGGCATCGATACGATCCCTCGCTTTGACGCACATCTTGAGGTCTACGGCAACGAACGTATCCTGCGCGTGCAATACGATACGCCCTACGTCCGTAACCTGCCGATCCGCGTCCACGTCACCGAAGCCAACGGGCAGGGCGGGGTCATTGAACGGGCAGAGTTGCCGGCCTGGGGCGATGCCTTCGTGGCCGAGTGGCAGGCATTCTACACGAACGTGGTCGAGCGACGGACGCCGAAAACCTCGCCGGCGGACTTCCGGCAGGACCTGGAGCTGTTCCACGACATGATCGCCCTGATGCGTGACTAGCCGTGCCCATACTATCCGACAGGAGAATTGACTGATGACCGATCAAGAACGATCATTGCCCATCGCCGTCCAAATGTACACGCTGCGCACCTTGCCCGGCAGCTTTGATGACACGCTCGCGCAGGTCGCAGCAGCCGGCTTCACCGCAGTGGAGACCATCGGCGATCATGGCTGCACGGTCGATCAGATGCGCGCCTTATTAGACAAACACCGGCTGCGTGTGATTTCCACCCATCTGCAACTCGACGCACTCCAGAACCACATGCCCGAGATTATCGCCTTCAATCAAGCGATTGGCAACGATACACTCGTGGTGCCCTTTATCCCAGCACTGCGCGGTGAACGGCGCGCGAACGTCTTTCAAGAAACCGGACGGCTGCTAGGCGAACTAGGTCGGCGCTGCCAGGAGGCAGGTATGCACCTGCTCTACCACAACCATGATTGGGAAATGGCCGATCTCGACGGGCAACTCGCGCTCGATTGGCTGTTTGAAAGCGCCGGCCCGAGCGTCGGCTTCGAGCCCGATCTAGCGTGGATTGCATCCTCCGGTGTTGAGCCGGTCGCGCTCCTGCACCGTTATGCCGGCCGCTGCCTGCGTGTGCATGTGAAGGACCTGGCACCGCAAGGCGAGCGACCGGAAGACGCGCTCTGGGATGGTATTGTCATGGCCGATGTCGGCTCGGGTACCTTGGACTGGCCAGCAGTGCTGGCGGCGGCCCGCGATGCTGGTGCCCAGTGGTATATCGTTGAGCACGACAATCCGCACGAGCCGATCACGAGCGTCTCGCACAGCCTACACTATCTACAGCACGAATTGCCTGCTGTTCTGTCTTCATAACCGATGGTCATGGTACTATTCTTACGATTGCTGAGTTCTCGCTCACTCATTTGATAGGAACGCGACGGGTGAACTTGAGCATTAGGCAGAACATGGGAGTTTTGCATGCAACAGGCAACTGATACCGCCAGTCGTGACGACCCGTTTGACTTACATCGTTTCACCAGTGCCCAAGAACGCGACTATGACCAAGCTGTCGCAGAGTTACGCCTTTGCTGCAAGAAGGGCCACTGGATGTGGTATATCTTCCCGCAGATCGAAGGCTTGGGACAGAGTTCAATGTCAAAAGACTACGCCATCAAAAGCATCGCCGAAGCCCGAGCATACCTCAATCATCCGGTGCTCGGAGCGCGCCTCACGGAATGTGCCCAAGCCATTCTTGCCTGTGAGGGACGAACAGCTTTACAGATTTTTCGTTCTGATACTGACGAGAAGAAACTTCGTTCGTCCATGACCCTATTTGCCTATGTTGCACCACTCGGCTCCGTCTTTACCCGCGTCCTCGATAAATATTTCAAGGGTGTGCAGGATCGCGAAACACTCCGTATCTTAGAGCAGCTTGGGGACAATACGAGCGACAAACAAACCTAACGATGCAGATGGTATAGCGCACTCCCCTTGCACCTAGGTGCTTGCCTACGCACCTCCACATCACATATGGTTTGCGTTGGTCGTGGAGGACGGTCTATCAGGTGTCGATCTCGACGGCTCGCTGTACGGCGATGTCGTCCAGCAAGGGCTGCACCGGCCGTTCATGTTCATCTGGAGCCAGCCAGCCGGCCCACCGGATGCAGCAGCGCTGCAAGCAGCCCATGCTGTGCAGAACGTCTTCGACAGCCTCCCGCATGGCAGCTATCAACTCACGATTGCGGGCACACGCCATTTTAACTTCGCCGATTATGCTGTGATGGACGTACCCTTATTAAAGTTGCTCGGCGGCCTTGGCCCGATCAATGGTCAACGCGGGCTTAAAATCAGTGCCGACTACACCCGGGCGTTCTTCGATACCTACCTCAAAGGTATCTCCTCACCTCTGCTTCGAGGTTCCTCATCGGACTATCCAGAGGTCCAGTTCCAGTCTCGCTAACCCAACAAGCCGTATCTGATGCCCCTGCGCAGTTGGCTCGCTACCTCAACAAAGCTGAACTGCCATGTCTCGCCGATCTTGGCGCAGATGGCCAATCACCTCGATGCCCTTGATGGTACGGCCACCATGTACAAGGTCGAAGTGCTGAAGGAGGAAGAACTTGCCCTCGGTCCATTCGTAGTGCACCTGTCCTTGGGCATCCCCGGACACTTGCCAGGTGCCGACTAGGCGCTCTAGCGATGTGAGGTCCGAATTAGGGATTGGTGTCTCGGTTGTCATTGTGTAAGCTCCGTAACGTGCAGACGTTCAAGATCATTCGGTTCCATGCCAAGCTGACCAACCAAGTGGATGCCGTTTGAAATAACTTTGCCCATGTTCGTCCTGGTATCAGATCGGCTACTTGATGATTCGGAAACGTAAATGTGTCACTCCCGTGCCCTCAACGAGGCTGACGCGTTCCAATTCAATCGGCTTTGTGCCTAGATGCTCGAACAAGCGGACTCCTTCACCGAGCAGCACGGGAACGACATGAAGCTGCAATTCATCAAGCAGACCGGCTTTGAGCGCCTGCTGCACGCCACTCGCGCCGCCCGAAATGAACACATCTTTGTCTTGGGCTACGGCTTTCGCTTGCCGGATTGCACTTTCGATCCCATCGGTGACGAAGATGAAGCTCGTGCCACCCTCCCGCAACACCGTCGCTCGCGCGTGGTGGGTGAGAACAAACACTGGCGCATGGAACGGCGGATTGTCACCCCACGGCACTTCTCCAGAGTCAAACATGCGCCTGCCCATAACATAGGCTCCGTTGTGCAGGTACTCTTCGCTCTCGATCTCAGAGTCGATAGTGGACTGACCGCCTTCGAGACCGATACGCTCGCGAAAGCTGGCGAGATCAAACTTCCACCCAAGGAGCAGCTCATGAACTGGCCACGCTTGATCACCCAACCCGCCGATAAATCCATCGAGTGACATCGAAAGTCCTGTTTTGACGGTTCCCATAAATATGCTCCTTCCTTTTAACATGATTACTTGACGACGTGGAAGCGGAGATGGATGGCCGTTCGCGTCTCAATCACCTCGATGGTTTCGAGTTGCATATGCTCACCGCCAAGATGTTCAAACAGCCGGGTGCCATTGCCGAACAGCACGGGCACAAGGTGGATAACGATTTCGTCAACGAGCCCTGCCCTGATGAACTGTTGCCCGATCTCTGCTCCACCCATCACGCTTATATTTTTGTTTCCAGCGACTGTCTTCGCCTCGTGCAAGGCGCGCTCGATACCCTCGGTTACGAACGTGTAGACACCTCCTTCGGGCGTCTCGGACGGCACATTGTGGGTGACGACGAACACTGGACGCCGTGCGGAACCGGTCGGGCCATCCGCTCCCCACCAAGGTACTGAGGTATCGTACGTGGCTCGGCCAGCGATAGTCGCCCCTTCATCCGCTACAGCATCCTCAAGCAGCTTGTGGTTGCGCGTGTCTTCATCAGCCATCGCCCATGCGTGCAACTGCTGTCCGCCATCGCCCATCGGCTCCTCCGGACGACGATTCGCGGCGGTTACGAAACCGTCCAGCGACATGCTGATGTCGAGGATAACCTTTCCCATGTTTTACCTCCTCGGTTCAGGATCGTTTCGCCTAAGGCTGTGAAACTACGTGTTCTCTAGCGCAGCCCGTGCTTCGGGCTGCGCTTCACTACTCTCAACTGCCAGCAGCACCAAACCTAGCCGGTTGATCTTCAACAACACGCCATTGAGCGCAGCCTGATCGGGCAAGGTTCCTGATAGGGTGGTTGTTCCCGTCGGCTCGTGCGCGATCTCCAACGGGGCAAACCAGCCCTGCCAAGCAACGTCCAAGTGGCCTTTGATGCGAATGTGATACTGCACATGTGTCCTCCTGTTCCACGTTACATGCAAGCGGTGTATCGAGCAGACACGGTCGCTGCTACAGAACGGCCTGCGGTTCGGCTTGTTGAACGTGCTGGCGACCCGTCCACAACAAGCACAGCATCAGAATGCCCAGACCGCTGGCGAGTCCAACATAAGCAGCAGGCAATCCGAACCTGTCTGCGACAAAGCCTAAGCTCGGTTGAGCACCTGCCAGAAACAGGCTAAACAGCAGCGATTGCAGCGAAAGCGTCGTCGCTCTGATGTCGTCTGATACCGCGTCCTGCATGCGATTCAAGACAATTGGGTTCACGACTGCCGTAAGAAAACCGATCCCAGCAATAAACAGCAAGGCGGGAGCGAGCTGCATGATGCTGAGGAGCAGCAAGCAGGCGATAATCAGGACCGGAGCAGCGGTGAGGATGCGCCCTTCGCCAACGCGCCCCTTGAGCTTAGTGGACCACATTGAACCCCCGATGCTTGCGAGCTGCGCCGCTAACGCCACGATGCCGATACTGGCAAGCGGCACGCCCACTGCCAGTGCTTGCGGCTGCAAGAACAGAGTTTCCATGATCACCGATGCAACTGGGATGAGTGCCACATACAGCATCGGAAAGCGCAGGCTTGGGCGATCGCGCAGCAGCGTCACCGATTGCTGCAGCACCTGGCGAATCGACGTTCGCGCTTGTTCATCAGATACAATAATCTTGGGCTCTTTGAACGAAAGAACAACTATCATCATAATAAGCAGGCTCAGACTTGCAACAAGGAAAGGTAGGCGGAGATCAACGCTGGCGAGCAGACTACTTGCAACACTTCCCAGCGCCAGCGCGCCAACATTCGTTGCACCAGCGCGTGCGACAAGGCGGGTGTAGTCGCTCGCCCGTCCTGTTCGTTGCAGTGTTTCGTAGAAGAACGCATCGTCCGCCCCTGAAAGGAAGGTGAATCCGATTGCCAACGCCGCGTAGGCCAGCATGATCAGTGGGATCGTCGGCGCAAACGTCCATGCTAGGACACCTGCAGCCATCAAAGCTGCACCTATCGTAAGCGAGACTTTCCGACCAAATCTATCCGCGACGACGCCCGTTGGCACCTCGCTGAACAAGGCTGTAATAAAGAAGGTGGCATCAACGAGCGCCGCCTGAGCGAGACTAAGGCCGCGCTGCTGTTGCAGGTAGATCACCCACAGTACAGCGATTGGCGCGAAGCCAAAGCCCTTGAGCGCGATGTACACGAAATAGCGGGGAATATTGGATGCATAGTCGTCGCCCTGGTCTGTATTGGAAAGCTGCATATCCTCGTCCTTTCTGCAATTCTACGTACTTGTGCTCCTTGCATATCACTGAGGACAGCATAGCGTCCGTCCCCAGCGAGTACGGTAGTCAAAGGGCTACTATTGAGGGAGTATCTTGGCGTCGAGCCGGGGTGGGAATTAGACGAGGTCAGGCAGGTTGTTGGCGCGGGCAATCGCTTGGGCGCGACTTGTGACTTGGAGCTTGCCGAGGATGTTGCTCACATGCTTCTTGGCGGTAGCTAGTGAGATCACGAGCGTGTCGGCAATCTCGTTGTTGGAGGCGCCACCTACGAGCAGTCGCAATACCTCGTGCTCGCGTCCGGTGAGCGGCTCATCGAGAGCGTCTAAACGTTTGGGCTGAAAGTATAGACCCGGCGTAGCATGCTGTGCTTCGGTTTCAAAGATGCTCAACAGCTTTGCGACAAATGGGACGGAAGCAGGAGCAAGACCGTTTTCATGCTCGGGCGCGGTGTCACGAAGTTCCTGCAATACGCGGCGCATTGGTTCGCCGGCGTCAAGGTACACACGCACATAGCCGTCGGCTTCAGTCAAGGCAAGCAGGCGTATTGTGGTGGCTCGGGCTTGCTCAGTTTGTCCTGTGCTGTACAGGACAACAGCGCGCAATGCCAAAAAGCCGATTGTATTGATGATGTCTCCTGGCCGATCAGGATACGCGTAGTATTGATGTAACAGTGCGAGCGCTTGTGCGTACCGCTCGTCCGCAAGGAATACGCGAATGAGCAACTGCAATTCCCATATGCGGTTGGGGTCCCACGTTTCGGGCGAGAAGACGACCTGCTTGGCCCAATTCCGTGCTGCATGGAGGTTACTGGTTGCCAGCCAGTAGCGGGCTCGTAGCGCAGCGACTGTTCCTGCATGAGATGCAAGGCGTTCCTGCTCCATACGCTGTTCAAGCTCGGCCAGTGCTGCATGGGCGCTAGCATTGTCGCCGTTTGCCAACGAAAGCCGCAGCAGTTCCTCATTTGCTGCGTACGCCAGATCGGCTTGCTGCCAGAGCTGCGCGATCTGGAGCAGTTCATGAACGGCGTTGAAGGCTTCGGGGAGCCGGTTAGTTTCATAGTACACGGCTGCGAGAAAGTAGTAGAAGTAGCCTGTGGCTGAGGAGTGTTCGCCGATGGCGTGGGTCAAGGCCAACGCTTGGAGGCATTCTTCCTCAGCCAAGCGTAACCGTCCGGCACGGAGGTATGCAAACGCCAGCCAACGCTGCACACGCAGGATTGCCCCTTGGTCGCCGGCAGCGAGCACTTGACGCTTTGTTTGGAGCAGCCGTGGGATGAGCAACGCGCCCTCGCGCAAAAGGGACTCGGTGTACCAAAAGGCAATCGCGAGCGGGACCAACTGCCAGCGTATTTCGTCAGCATCGGCCAGCGTTTCGGTCTCCTGCACGAGCAGCCGCATACCCTCCCTATCGCATCGCACAAGGAGCGATCGCGTCGCTATCAGTGCATGGAGCAAGTGAATGCGGTGTTGAAGGAACGCCACTTCGATGTGGGGCAAACCTCCAAGCATTGACTCTACACGCGCAATAGTTCGCTCGACCTCGATCTGCGTGCTGCGATACACATCGCTTATAGCAATATGGCGCGTCTCCAGCAAGCGCAGCGCCGCGTCGAGGGCGAGGCGAGCGTGCTGTTGCAGAACGGTATCTGGCAGCGCACTCACCCAACGATGCACCGTGGCAGCCTCACCACGCAGCGAAAGGTCTGCAGCAGCTTGTTCCATAAGCTCGGCGGCCAACGCAAAGTCTTGCGCAGTCAGCGCGTAAGTGATCGCTTCGCGAACTTGGTTCTGTCCTGCATACCAACGTGCCGCACGCGCGTGCAACTGTGGCACCAGCTCTGGCACAGTCGCCTGCAACCGTGCCAGCAGCGCCTCACGAAACAGATCATGAAAGCGATACCAGTGCCGCTGTTCATCCAACGGCACCACAAACAGATTACTCCGCTCCAATGTTTCTAACAACTCTTGACACACCTGTTGCGTCGGGAGCATCGTGACCGCCTGACATAAGGCAGCATTCATGCGCGTGAGGATCGAGGTCTGGAGCACAAAATCCTGAAGCATGTCCGGCAAGCGCACGAGAATATCCTGCTGCACGTAATCGAGCACAAAGCGATGGCTGCCGGTGAACTCCTTCAGAAAAGCGGCAGAGTCTTCGCGCTTCCGCAGTGACAGCGCTGCCAGTTGCAGTCCGGCGATCCAGCCCTCGGTACGTGTCTGGAGTGCAGTCACATCGTCTTGGGAGAGCGGCAAACGCATCCCCTCGACCAGAAAGCGGCTCGCCTCGTGTGGTGTAAAGCGGAGGTCGCTGTCGCGAATCTCAAGCAATTGTCCACGCACGCGCAAGCGGGCAAGTGGAAACTCGGGGTCTGTGCGGGTGGCAAGCACCAGATGGAGGTTTGCGGGCAGATGATCGAGCAACCAGCGCATCGATTCTGTGATCGTCTGGTCAGCAATCAGATGGTAGTCGTCCAGAACAAGAATGAACTCGTTTCCCACTTGTTCTAGCTCGTGAAGCAGGGCGATCAGGCAGGTGGAGAGTGGGAGCACCTCTTGCGCATGCAACATAGCGAGCGCCATCTCCCCAATCCCCGGCAAACGGGTCTGCAAGGTCCCGATGCACGCTGCCCAGAATTGGATGGGATCATTGTCCAACTCCTCAAGGGAAAGCCAAGCCACAGGATATACTTCTCCCGCTGAAGCGATCCACGCAGCGAGCAGAGTTGTCTTGCCACTTCCAGCCGAGGCACAGATGAGAGTCAAAGGATACCTGTGCACTGCCTCCAGTTCGTTGAGCAAACGGGACCGCTGCACCAGCGCGGGTGGCAGATAGGGCGGAGTGAGCTTGGTCGAGAGCAGCGTGATGGGCTGATTGTACGGTGATTTCAGCACAGCATCCTTAGCATAGCACATATTTACGCTTGTGGGACCCCTTTAATTCATTGGCCTCCCCAAGCGGAGATCTTGTACAATCTCGTCGGGATGTGCCGGTATCTAGTTGGAGGAACCATGCAGACTCTCGACGGTCCGTGGAAACTGGCAATTGATCCTTTGAATCATGGGCGCAAGGAACACTGGTTCACCGCTGTGCAAGCAGCGGCCCTGGATGCCCGAGTTCCAGGCGTCATCCAGCAGCTCTTCCCGGATTATCATGGCGTGGCGTGGTACTGGACGACCTTCCGCGCGCACCGGACAGCATCGGCGAACGAGCGCTACCTCTTGCGCTGTGGCGCGGTGGACTACCTGGCCGACGTCTGGCTTAACGGCGTCCCGGTCGGTGGGCATGAAGGCGGCGATACGCCGTTCACGCTGGACCTCACCGCTGCCATTCACCCCGGCGGCGACAACCTCCTCGCGGTTCGCGTGCTGAACCCGACCCACGAACCGATTGACGGCCTGGCGCTAGACGAAACGCCGCACCGCAACAAGACGATTCGCAACTACCAGCCTGGGCGCGGCTACAACTACGGCGGCATCATCGCCCCGGTGGAGTTCGTGGTGGTGTCCGCGGTGCGCATCATCGACCTATTCCTCCAGCCGGACGTCGCGACCGGCCACATCCACATCACGCTTACGATACGCAACGACCGGGAAGTCGCGGTGACAGGCCGCCTCGTTGCTACGGCCGAACCCGCGAGCAGCGGCGATCTCCTCGCGAGCGCGATGCTCGATGCGACCTTCGCGCCCGGCGATACGACCTACACTCTAACCCTCGCGATCAATAGCCCGCGCCTCTGGGAACTCCATGACCCCTACCTATATCGGGTCACGGCGAACCTGGACGCCCGTGACGCAAACGGCGACCCCTTCACCCATCGCCACACGGCACGCTGCGGGTTCCGCGACTTCCGTGTGGTCGATGGCTTTTTCCGGCTCAATGACCGGCGGATCTTCCTGCGCTCGACCCATACCGGCAATCATTTCCCGATGGGCATGGATCGAGCGCATGAGCTCGACTTCATGCGCCGCGACCTAGTCTACGCCAAAGCCTCCGGCTTCAACATGGTGCGCTTCATTTGCGGCATGGCGCTGGCCGAACAGCTCGATTTTTGCGATGAGCTCGGGCTGATGGTTTACGAAGAATCACAGACAAGCTGGCTCCTGGCGGACTCGCCGCGATTGGCCGAGCACTTCGACCGGGCGACGCGCGAAATGGTCCTGCGTGATCGCAACCACCCCAGCCTGACGATCTGGGGGCTCCTCAACGAAACGCGGGACGGGCCGGTCTTTCGCCATGCGGTCGCAACCCTGCCCCTGGTGCGCTCGCTGGACGACACGCGGCTGGTCCTACTGAGCAGCGGGCGCTGGGATGCTCAGCCGGCTATCGGCTCAGTTGCAAATCCGGGCAGCGCGGAGTGGGAACACCGATGGGGCAGCGAGCGGCTCGGCGCGGAGCCGGTCTCGAGCACTTGGGATCCGCTCCATCCCGCCTATCTCGACGGCGCCGGTGATGCGCATCTCTACCCGCAGGTGCCGCACACGCCGGAAACCTCTGCGTTCATCCGTGCGATTGGTCACGACACCAAACCCGTGTTTCTTTCCGAGTATGGCATCGGCAGTCTGTTTAACGCCATCCGCGAATACCGTATGTTTGAGCAGCATAGCTCGGTATCCAACCCCGAGGCCACCTTGATCGGCTCCATGGCTGAGCGGCTCGCCGCCGATTGGGAACGCTTCGGCATGGACGGCGTCTACGCCTTTCCCGAAGACATGCTACTGGCGAGCCAGCGACTACACGCCCGCCAGCGGCTGCTCGGCTTCGATCTGATCCGGTCCAACCCTCGGTTCTGCGGCTACAACCTGACCGGCATGCTCGATCACGCGATTACCGGCGAGGGTGTCTGGACCTTCTGGCGCGAATGGAAGCCCCAGATCGTGGATACCCTGACGGACGGCTGGGCCCCGCTGCGCTGGTGCCTCTTTTGCAACCCGCTCCATGGCTACGCCGGTCGCACCTTCACCGTTGAGGCAGTGCTGGCCAACGAGGACGTCTTGAAGCCGGGCGACTATCCGGCTCGGCTACGTATCATCGGCCCGCAGGGTGTCGTCTGGGACAAACCATCGACCGTCCACATTCCGCAGCCTGCGGCTGGACAGGACGGACCACTGGCCGTACCGGTGCTACGCGCGGATGTGTCATTCAGCGGCCCATCGGGGACCTACGAGTTGGCAGCCACGCTCGAATGTGGGGGCGCTCCGGCCGGAGGGCGGCTCCAGTTCCACGTTACGGATGCGACGACGCTGCTACACCTTCACCAGCCTGTCACACTATGGGGCATCGAGCCGCACATCGCGCACTGGCTAGAGGCACAAGGGGTCGCGTGCCAGCAATTTGACGCTGAGGCCGAGGCGCACCACGGCGTCATTCTGGTGGGCGAGCCGGAGGCGCAGAGCGCGAACGTGGACGCTTGGTCCACGCTTGCCCGGCGTATAGCTCGTGGGAGCGCCGCCGTCTTTCTCACACCCGCGGCCTTTCGGCGCGGTGACGACCCAGTTGGCTGGCTGCCACTCGCCAACAAAGGACGCTGCTACGCATTTAATGACTGGCTCTACCATAAGGAATGCGTCAGCAAGGCGCATCCGATCTTCGCCGGGCTACCGTCGGCCGGAGTCATGGATTGGGATTACTACGGCCCGGTGATCCCCCACGCGCTGTTTGATGGACAGGACACGCCTGACGATGTCGCAGCAGCAGCGTTCGCAGTCGGGTATAGCCAGCCCGGTGGCTATGCCTCGGGCATCCTGGCCGGTTCATACCACTTCGGTGCAGGGCGCTTCTTTCTCAACACACTGCGTATCCTGGAACATATCGATCAGCATCCGGCCGCCGATCGCCTGCTGCTCAACCTGATCAGCACCGCGAGCCAAGCGACAAGCGCGTCACCTATCCTCCTACCGCCCGATTTTGATACCTGGTTAGCAAACATTGGGTTCCTATGACTAATCATTTCGCAGCGTATCGTGTCGCGCGCCTCAACGCCGGGTTGTATCCACCCAGCCAGGATGAGATGGCGACGTTCGCACAGTACGGAATACAGCCGGTGCTCGTCGCAAACGAAGCACCCGAAGCGATCATCCCGCAGATCGCCAATTGTGACGCCCTACTCGTCATCTCGGCCCAAGTCCCCCTGGCAGTCATCGAGCACCTTAAGCAGTGCCGGGTCATTTCGCGGCTCGGTGCGGGCACAGACAAAATCGATGTTCAGGCAGCGACGAACCGCGGCATCCTGGTCACCAACGTTCCTTTCTTCTGCGTCGAGGAACAGGCCGATCACACGCTGGCCCTGCTGCTTGCGCTTGCACGTCGGCTCCCACAAATGTCACAGGCGATGGCCGATGGGGCCTGGCGTCGAGCGCGCAGCCAGGCTTCGCATAATCAGCGATTGTCGCATCAGGTGCTTGGCTTGATCGGCTTCGGCAACAGCGCGCGGGCAACAGCCCAACGTGCCCGCGCGTTTGGGTTGCGTGTGCTGGCGACGCGCCGTAATCCGAGCGCCTCGCATGCCGAGGCAGACCGCCTCGGCGTCGAGATGGTCGAACTGGACCGGCTTCTGTCGCAGTCGGACTATGTGTCGCTGCATCTGCCTCTGAGCGCTGACTCCCACCATATGATCGACGAGGCTGCGCTCCGCAAGATGAAGCCGGGAGCAATGCTCATCAACACCTCGCGCGGGGCGATCGTTGACGAAACTGCGCTGGTGGCGGCGCTGCGCACAGGACACCTGGCAGGTGCAGGGCTCGATACATTCGAGCAAATCGACGTGTTTGTCGATTCCACAACTCAACCCGACCATCCATTGCTCAGCCTGGACAACGTCGTTCTCACGCCACACGTCGCCGCCTATTCTGTCCAGGCGGCGCATGATGTCACGCACGGCGGCATTGAAAACGTGGTAGCCGTGCTGAGCGGCCACTGGCCACCTGAGGCCCATATCGTCAACCGGGATGTTGTCCCACGCTTTTCACTGATATAGGTGTGTGGCTGTTCAGCACGCTATGCGGCACCCAGTCTACGCTATCTGCATCGTCAATTGCCCGGCGTTCTGTCTAAGGAACAGCTTCGTTGCCGCGAACGACAGCACTGGCCCCAGTCAACGCGCTCATTGTTGTGGCAGCCCTCAACTAACCAGTCTTCCATCCCGCAGTTCGTGCACCAGCTCGGCGGCTTCAACGACCACCGGGTCGTGCGTGACCACCAGTAACGTGATGCGTTGCTGCTCCACCAGTCGCCGCATCAGCGCGATGATCTCGCGTCCTGTGTTCGAATCAAGCTGGCCCGTCGGCTCGTCGGCCAGGATGATCTGTGGCTGCTTCACCAGTGCCCGTGCCAGGGCCACGCGCTGTTGCTCCCCGCCCGACAGTTCGTAGGGCCGGTGCTTCGCGCGCTTGCTCAGCCCCACCACCTCCAGCGCCGCTGCCGAACGTGCTTCACGCTCGCCGCGCTCCGCCTTGACGATCCGCAGTGGCACCTCGACGTTTTCACGCGCGGATAACAGCGGCAACAGGCCGAATGCCTGGAAGACGAAGCCCATCTTTTCCCGCCGCAGCGCTACCCGCTCGCGCTCGCTTAACCCCGACGTCTGCCGCCCGTCGATCCAGATCTCGCCGCTGGTCGGCTCGTCCAACCCTGCTATGAGATTAAGCAGTGTCGTCTTGCCGGAGCCGGAGCGCCCACGGATGACGACCATCTGCCCCGCCGGAATAGCGACCGTCACGCCATCCACAGCATGAATCGTCTCACCCCCAAGCTGAAAGTCGCGCCGCAGGTCACGCGTTGTAATCAATGGTTGGTCCATCAGCTACCGCCGTTCTGGGGGAAGCCAGCGCGTGTCGTCCTCGTCGCCAACTGTAACGTCGGCCACGGGTGCCGCGTTAACGCTTGCTTGTGCATCCGGTAGCGGTCGCCGTTCGTCCTCGGCCCGATCCGACCAGACACTCACATGGTCGCTTTCCAGATCCAGCCGCACCCGATCCTTCAACTCCAGCGCCTCCATGAAATGTTGTGGCAACTGCAGCCGGCCCACCCGGTCCAGCAGTGCGAACTCTTCTTCGCGGATCACATGCCCCGCCACGTCCCGCCGCCGCCGAATTTCCGTTGACGTTCGCCCATCTCGGATCGCCACCACCCGGTCCACCCGCTTGGCTACCTGCACATCGTGCGTCACTACGATCACCGTCACACCCATACGCTGGTTCAGGTCGCGCAACACCCCGAAGATCGTATCGGCTGCCGCGCTATCCACCTCACCGGTCGGCTCGTCTGCCAGCAGCAAGCGTGGCTCGTTCGCTAGTGCCACCGCAATCGCCGCCCGCTGCTGCTCACCGCCTGAAAGCAGTTCGGGCCGGTGCTTGACGCGATCGGCCAAGCCGACGGCGTCGAGCAGGTCGAGTGCTCGCCCCCGCCGCGCACGGCCCCGTACACCCGCCAGGGTCATCGGCAACTCAACATTTTCGAGCGCCGAAAGGTAGGGCAGCAGGTTGCGCGCCTTCTGCTGCCACACAAAGCCGACCATCTTGCGCTTATAGTTAACCAGCTCGTGCTCGCGCAGGTCAAGGAGGTTGACGTTCCCGACGCGCAGGGTCCCGGCGGTCGGCGTATCAAGGCCGCCGAGTACGTTCAACAGCGTCGATTTGCCGGAGCCAGAGGCGCCCACCAACGCCAGCATCTCGCCGGCCGGAATCTCAAGCTCCAGCCCTTGTAGAGCGAAGACTTCGAGGTCAGCAACCTTATAGATTTTCACGAGCCCGTCGGCGACGACCAACGGCGCAGATTGGTGCATCAACCTTCTCCTAAACGCAGCGCACGGGTCAGCCCGCGGCGCTGCACATTGACCAACATCGCAACCAGTGCGATCGCAAACGCAAGCAGCAGGCCACCAAGCAGCAACAGCAGCCCCAGCCAATCCACATGCGCTGGCTCGTTCGCAATGTTCCCGGCGACCACCTGCAGCAGTGGGCGCGTGAGCGCGGCCAGCAGCAGGCCTACCACGCTGCCGCCCACCAAACTGCCACCCAGCACGACGCCTTGCTCGGCTGCAATGATCCACAGCAACTCCCTGCGTGCAAGGCCGAGGCTGCCTAACACTGCCCAGTCGAGCGCCCGTGCTTGGATCGTGAGCGCGTTCGAGGTGAGGAAGCCGATCAAGCTGAACAGGAGGGCACAGCCGAAGCCCAACACCAAGGCGACATACAGACCGTTGCCCAACGGGTCCGCTTGTTGCACGAACAAGGCCGTCGCCTTCGTCACGGCGTTTGGACCGAGCCGTGGTTGCGCGCCCGGTTGCAAGGCAACCCAAAGTGCGGTCGGCGACAAGCTGGTGGGGAGATCAGATTGGAACCGCGTTGGATCGCTGGGTGCTAGCTCTTGAGGGCGCTCGGTCGTGGGCTTGCCATAGCTCAGCAGGGCTTGGAGGTGATCGCGGCTGGCGATCAGCGCGGTCGGCTGGTCCGCTACCCCTGGAAATTGACCGAGTCGCTGCCGCACCTTGACCGCGAACTCCTGATCACCGATGCGCACCACCGGCTGCCTCGCATGCGCTTCCGTATCACCGGCTGCTTGTGCCAGGTAGCCCTCAACTGTAAACGGTACCCGCAAACGGAGCGCTGCCCACTCGCCCGGTCGCAGCGTAGCCACGCGGAGTTGCGCCGCAGAAAGATCCCCCTTGACGCCGAAGGTCGCGCTCAGGTGCGCGTCACCGGTGCTCGGGCCGATTGCCTCCCAGCCATCAAGCTGCTCAAAACTGCCCAGTGGCACCTCCGTCGTACCGACCCGCGCGGTGAGTTGGTCAAACACCAGTGGCTGCCCACTCATGCTCACCTCCTCCTTCTTCGGCGCAACGATGAAGGACTGCAAGGAGACCGGTTGCTGCAGATCGCGTGGCAGCGGCGCTTGAAAGTCCTGCCAAGCGGCACCTGGCTGGCCCAAAGCGACCAAACGCTCACCGTTGGCCCCGCCGAACTTAGCATACACCATAACCTCGGTGACCAAACTTTGAAGCTGGACCTCGACCACTGCGGTGCCCGCCGGCAACGGCAAGCCCAAAGGCGTTGTTGCCGCCCCCAGACTCCGCAGTGCCGCCAGCCACCCTACGTCGTCGCTGCCGGATGCGGCCAGCACCGTGCTGAGTGCCGGTCCATCGATACCCAGCAGAACCATCGTATCCTGGACAGCCACAGTGCTTTGCCCCTGTTCGCCCAAATACTGTGTGTCAACCCGACTCACGAGCGTCGAAGCGGCAGCCGGGATCGTGGCAAGGATGGTCGCCGGATCATCGTGCGGCTCGAGTGGGATGCGCACATCGGCTCCGGCAACATCCAATGCATGCCGCACCTGGGAACGGGTGATCGTGCCGTTCACGATTTGGCTATACACGCCCAAGCCGACCGTGAGGGTGAGCAGCAACACCAGCCGCCCATATAGCACCGGATTGCGCGCCAACTGCCACGTGCTGAGGGCCGGTACCAGCCCGCGCCGGCGCCGCAGGATTATGCCCAGCCCGCGTGCGACGAACGGGAAAAGCCGCAGGAACAAGAGCGCGCCAACGATCAGCAGCAGGGTCGGCGCGGCTAAGACCAGCAGATCGATATGGACGACCCCGTTGGGCGTCGTGATCAGACTACCGCCGGAGCGCTGTAGCTGCCACCAAGCCCACGCTGCGAACAGGAGCAGCAGCACATCCAGTTGCCAGCGCCGCCAGCCTGCTTCGCGTGACGGGCGCGCCCAGGCCGTGCGCAGTGTGACGGACGAGTGTGCGAGCGCCCTCCAGGCTGCGAATGCCAGACCGAGCACGGCGATCAACAGCATCGCACCGCCCAGCTCAGCGGCTACTAGAATAAAGCGCCATGTAATGGTCGCACTACCGCCTAGTTGCTGAAACAGCGCTGTTCGCTCAAGCAGGAACACACTAAGCTGTCCAACTCCCCAGCCAAGCAC
>JACDGP010000257.1 GCA_013821605.1 Herpetosiphonaceae bacterium | reverse complement strand
CCTGCGCCCAGTGCTTCCAGGATCAACTGGCGCTGTGGTGTCGCGCGAAAGCCACGCGCACGCATGAGGGTCGCATAATCGGTGTGATGCTGGGCCATGCCAGCCTCCTCTGCTCCACGGATTCGCAGGCGCGGGCCGCTAGGCATCCGCACGATGGACATAGTTTGCCGCACTCCGTCCCAACGACTATACCACGCTCACGACGTGTCTGCTGCCTGGGACCTTTCTGCTACGCTAGGGGACGAGGTAGGCCCCAGGATCGCGCTCGAAGGCCTTTTTACAGCCCGGCGCGCAGAAGTAGAACATCTGACCGGCGTACTGGAGCGAAAAGCGTGCCGTTGCCGGATCAACATCCATCAAGCACACTGGGTCAAGCCGTTCCAGACCTGCAGGATCATCCTCGTCGGCGACGAGCGACACTACGTCGCCAGCATCTGGCGCTGGCAAATACCGGTTGTAGACATGTGCGAGGAGCTCGGGTGGTGGTGATAAGACATGACCAGCCCGCAGCATCGCCTCGATATACTCGTAGATCGCAGGGATGAACTGATCACCGTTGAGGTCTTTAAACCAGATCGAATGCCCGTAGAGTTGGAGGAGAGCATTATTGCCGATGGCGCAGGGTCCCAGGCAGCCCGTGAACGTCAAGTGGATCTTATTCCGCAGCTTGCGCCGCTCCCATTCCGTCTCGTACAGCCCGACATTGACCGGCGCACGGCCCTTCTCGGTCCAGCCGCAACAGCAGTTCCCATGGGCCTTCGAGCAGACAAACAGGTTGCCGTGGAGTTGGACAATGCGAAAGTCTTCGTCGCGCGCCCGCAACTTGACCGTCCGTATAGTGGCTGCAGGCAGTGCCGCACGCTCGTCAACGCTAGCCATAGGAAAGCCCCTCAGCCATAGGAAAGCCCCTCGTATATGCCCAGCACCCTGTCGCCTAACGAACAGCCGGGCCGCTGGTACTGGTGTAGGTATGGGTATGGTCGCCGCCATGACCGTGCAGATGCTCATGAATAAGGTTCGCCTTGATCAGCAGCGCCCGGTCTTGGAGGATCGCTTCCGCCGGGCCGTCGGCCAGGATACAACGCTCTTCGCCGATCACGATCACGCGGTTCGCAATGATCGGCACGATCTCTAGCTCATGGGTCGCCGTAATGATGGTTTTTCCAGCCTCGCCCAGGCGACGGATCAGATTAACCAGCACCCACTTAGTACGGGGATCAAGCGAGGCCGTCGGCTCGTCGAGCAGAATAACATCAGGATGCAGCGACAGCACCGAGGCAATCGCTGCCCGTTTTTTCTCGCCGCCAGAAAGCTCAAAGGGCGCGCGGTCAGCGAGATGGTTGATTTCCATCTCGCCCAGCGCTTCGTCGCAACACGTCTTGACTTCACTCGGACTCATACCGAGCTGCAGTGGGCCGAAAGCGACATCATCCAGGACCGTGGCGCTAAAGAGTTGAATATCTGGGTCTTGAAAGACGAGCCCGACCTCGCGATGGAAGCGAAACGCGTCCTCACCCGCAGCCACCGCAGCAATATCACGTCCCAGCACCTGCATCGTGCCGGACGAGGGCGCATAAATGCCGTCAAGTAGCTTGAGCAAGGTCGACTTGCCGCTTCCGTTCGCCCCCAGCAGGGCCACTTGCTCGCCGCGCCGGATATCGAGGTCAATGCTGTCTAACGCCACGTGCCGGCCGGCGTACAAATACTGCACGGCCCGCAGCTGAAAAATGAGATCGGTGGCATTCATCGTTCCGGCTTCGCTCAAGGCACTATCCTTCCAAGTATGATCGTCACAGCGGCTGCGATGACGGCACTGCCCAAAGCCAGCCAATCAGCGGGTGTGAGTTGATAGGTACTATAGGTTCGGACCGTGCCGGTGAAACCGCGTGCTAGCATCGCCGAATAAACATCGCTGCTCATCTTAAAGGAGCGGTTCATCTGGCTCATCAGTGCGTTCGAAATCCAGCGGCGATGGTCGTTGCCCGTACCGCGACCAACTACCCGGCTTTTCCGGACCTCTAACATACTGTTGGCAGAATGCAGGAACAGAAAGATATAGCGGTAGGTCATCGACAGCAGCAAAATAAAGACCTGCGGCACCCGAAAGGCTTGCAGGCTTTTGAGCACATCGGCCCAGCCCACTGTGTTAGTATAGGTGAGACACGAGCCCAATCAACATTTAGTGTCGTGGGCGGGTAAGGATTACACCATGTCATCAGCACGCATGCCCATCCCGTCGTCGCCTCTGCGC
>JACDGP010000173.1 GCA_013821605.1 Herpetosiphonaceae bacterium | reverse complement strand
CCTCTTTATGGCCCAGGGCTATGTTCATGCTCAAGACCGGCTCTGGCAAATGTACTTCGACCATCTGACAACCAAAGGCCTACTCAGTTCAGTGATTGGCTCGCCTGGCCTAGCGACAGATCGCTTTCTACGGACGATTGGCCTCTATCGTGCTGCTGAGCAAGAGTGGGCACATGAGGATGCAGACACTCGTGCTATTTTGCAAGCCTATGCCGATGGCGTCAACCTGTTTATCACTACCCATCGCCATACCTTGCCGATCGAGTTCACCCTCCTGCGTACGCAGCCCGACGTCTGGACGCCGGTTGATACGATTGCCTATGGCAACTTGCTGAGCTGGATTTTGGGCGGAAACTACCGACTTGAGCTATTACGCGCCCGCTTGATCCCTAAGGTCGGCGTCGATGTCACCCAGCAACTCTTGGCGCCTTACGGCAGTGATAAGCCGATTATTGTGCCGCCCGAGGCGGGCGGGTATACCTGGATGCGACACGCCGGCTTTGAAGGTCTGGATGCCATGGCCAATCTCCTGGGCGATCCAGGTGCTTCCTGGGGCAGCAACAACTGGGTCGTGTCTGGCAGCAGAACTGCGACGGGCAAGCCAATCCTAGCGAACGATACCCACTTAACCCTGAGTATGCCCCCATATTGGTATGAAAACGAATTACATGGTGGGCGCTACAACATCGTCGGCTTCACCTTACCAGGGGTGCCGACCGTGGTCATCGGCCACAACGAGCGCATTGCCTGGGGGAATACGAACCTCAATCCCGATACCGAGGATCTGTATATCGAAAAGTTAAATGACTCTACTCATCCAACGCAGTACCAGTTCATGAACAAATGGCAAGACTTGCAAATCCTCCACGAAACGATCCCTGTCAAAAACGCGCCAGCGATACCGTTCGACATCATGTTGACACAGCATGGTCCGATTATGAACAGCGTGATCGGCAACCTGAAGGGTGCAGAGCCGATGGCGCTGCGCTGGGCATCGTTAGGCGAAGGCTCATTGTTTAAATCAGTGGCGCTGCTTAATCGCGCCGGTAATTGGGATCAGTTCCGCGAAGCCATGCGTTACTGGAACTTGCCCGGCCAGAACTTTGTGTATGCCGATGTCGACGGCAATATTGGCTACCAAGCGACCGGTGTTGTACCAATTCGCCCAACCAAGGATCAAGGTCTCGTGCCCATGCCGGGCTGGACCGGCGAAAATGAGTGGCAGAGCTATATCCCATTTGAGCAGATGCCACACTCATTCAATCCCCCCGAAGGGTTTATCTCGACCGCGAACAACAAAGTAGTGAGCGACAGCTATCCCTACACCTTGGCCTTGGAGTGGGATGCTGGCTACCGCGCCAAGCGTCTCCACAGCTTGCTGGCTGCCAACTCACATATTTCCATCGAAGCAATGGAAAGCATTCAGGGCGACACCTATTCCGAGCCCTCCGACGCCATCCGTCCATATTTGCTAGCCCTCAAACCGGCAAACACTTTAGAAGCACAAGCCTTGGAACAGGTCAAGCAGTGGGATCTACGCTATGAGGTTGATAGTGTCGGTGCATCAGTTTTTCGGGTCTGGTACTGGTTTGTGGTTCAAAACACCATGGACAGCAAACTAGGGGCCACCTTGGCGGAGCAATATATGGCGGGCCAGTATGAGCGGCACGGGACCTTCCAGGTCCCCCTGATGATCAAGCTGATGGCCGATCCGCATAGTTCCTGGTTCGATGATCCCGCGACCCCACAGGTTGAGACGCGTGACGATATTGGGCAGCGCAGTCTCACGCAGGCGATGGCATGGCTCAAAGCGCACTATGGCGACCAGCCCACCGGCTGGAGCTGGGGGCGCTTACATACCATGACCTTCGTTGAAGAACCACTGGGCGATGTAAATCTAGGACCACTGAACCGCTTGTTCAGGAGCAAACCAATTCCAGCGCGGGGCGATAATTTTACCCTTGATGGTGCCTCGTTCGTCTTCACCCAGCCCTTCGATATGGACCACGGCGTATCCCAGCGGCAAATCGTTGATCTTGGTAACTTCGATCATTCACTGGCCATCGGCACAACCGGTCAAAGTGGACTGCCGTTGCACCCGCACCATGAAGATATGATCGACATGTGGCAGAACATCCAATACCATCCCATGTTATTCAACCGCGCCGGCGTCGAGTCTAACAGCGAGGGTACCTTGACGCTCACACCCGGAGCAAGTGCCAAATGAGTGCCGAGGTGCATCATGGATAAACGGAATTCCCCTCCCGGTATGCGTATCTTTCTCACGGTCTGGGTCGGACAATTGGTCTCGTTAGTAGGCTCGGGCATGACGCGCTTTGGACTCGCAGTATGGGTGTATGAACGAACCGGCTCCGTTACCCAACTCAGCTTGATTGCCTTGTTTGCTACGCTACCGGCCCTGCTCCTATCGCCGATCGCGGGTGCCTTGGTTGATCGGTGGGATCGACGATGGGCAATGATCTTGAGTGATAGTGGAGCCGGATTCTGCTCGCTCGCCATTGCGTTGCTTTTGTTTATGGGCTGGCTCAACGTGTGGTCAATCTACCTGCTCGTCGGGATCAGTGCTGCCTTTAGTGCATTCCAGTGGCCGGCGTATAGCGCTGCAACAACCCTGTTGGTTCCCGCCAAGCAACTAGGCCGGGCAAGCGGCTTGGTGCAACTTAGTCAAGCTATCGCCCAGATTTTTGCGCCAAGTCTTGCAGGTGTGCTGGTCGTTTTGATTAAGCTCCAAAGCGTTGTGCTGATCGATGTGGCTACCTTTATCTTCTCGTTGATTACACTCCTCATCATTCGCTTCCCGCGGCCAATGACAACGGAACAGAGTGGGGGTCGTAGCTCGCTCCGTAAAGAAGCGGTCTATGGTTGGACGTATATTACGGCCCGGCCGGGCTTGCTTGCGCTCCTGCTGTTTTTTGCCGGAACCAACTTTACCCTTGGCTTCGTACCAACGTTGCTGACGCCGTTGGTGCTCAGCTTCGCCTCGCCGCAGGTCCTGGGTACTGTTTCGACCATAGCCGGGCTGGGCATGCTGCTTGGTAGCCTACTGATGAGTGCTTGGGGCGGTCCGCGCCGCCGGGTGTATGGCGTGCTGCTCTTTACATTGTTGCAAGGAGTGGTCTTGCTGCTCGGGGGTCTACAGCCCAGTACCACGTTGGTCGCGGGAGCTGCGTTTCTGTTTTTGTTTGCGACCCCATTTATTCTTGGTTCAAGCCAAGCCATCTGGCAAAGCAAGGTCGCGCCCGATGTCCAGGGCCGTGTTTTCGCCGTACGCCGGATGATCGCGATTTCCGCCACACCACTCGCTTACGTACTGGCGGGACCATTGGCCGATCGCGTTTTTGAACCATTACTAGCACCACATGGCGCGCTAGCACCAACGCTAGGCCAGTTGATTGGGGTAGGTCGTGGTCGTGGCATCGGTCTGATGCTGATTGGCCTTGGCATTCTCACCGGCTTGACGGTGCTGGCTGGTTTCCTGTATCCGCACCTGCGCAACGTAGAAGACGAATTACCGGATGTGGTTATTAGCGCCCAACCAGATCCAGCTGTCTCCGGTGCGGTAACGGCTGCGGCTGCTAGCAGTGCACGTTAGACGTGTGCTGCGCTATAATCTCGTCTTGAAACAATGCATTAAGGGGGTAGTATGAATCGTGATGATGCTGAAGATACGACAATTTATAAAGTGGTGGTAAATCACGAAGAGCAATATTCGATCTGGCCGGCTGAGCGTGAGAATGCGCTGGGCTGGCATGATGCAGGCAAAACTGGCAGCAAGCAGGAATGCTTGGCGTATATTAACGAGGTATGGACCGATATGCGCCCACTTAGCCTACGCAAACACATGGAAGCTACAGCTGGCGAGAGCTAGCACTAAACATCGGCGTGCGTAGCAACGTGCAGGCGCAGCTAGCGGGAATTTCTGCTGGATATGAATAGCGCAATCATGGACAATGCTACAGCTGGCTGGGTTAGCTGTCCGCGGCCCAATCTAGGGGCGCGACTGCGCTTGTTCTGCCTACCCTATGCCGGTGGTGGAGCGCTGACCTTCCGACCATGGCAGCAGCTCCTCCCACGAGAGGTTGAACTCTGCCTCATCCACCTGCCGGGTCGTGAACAGCGGCTCGCTGAACCAGCCTTGCCATCTCTTCCAGCGTTGGTAGAAGCGTTGACGCCCAAACTGCTACCCTGGCTTGATCGGCCCTTCGCATTGTTCGGTCATAGCATGGGTGGCCTGATCAGCTTCGAGGTCGTGCGTGAGTTGCGCCGACAACAGCAAACCGAGCCGAGTTGCCTGTTCCTCTCGGCCATTCGTGCACCACAGCTTCGTCCGCGCGAAGCACCGGTTCATCAGCTACCCACTGCGGCATTTCTTGAGCGGCTACGGCAACTCAATGGCACTCCCGAAGAAGTATTATCCAACCCCGAACTGGTCGAAGTCATGCTACCCGCCCTACGTGCCGATTTTGAGCTTTTCGAACGTTACCAGTATCTGCCGGCAGAGTCGCTGACTTGTCCACTCACGGTCTTTGGTGGACTCCAAGATCGTGACGTTACTCGAGAGGATCTCATGGCGTGGCGCGAACAAACGAGTGACCGCTTTGAACTACGGATGCTCCCTGGTGACCACTTTTTTATCAATACACATCGTCCGTTGCTTCTGCAACTCCTCGCGACTGCTTTACAGAGGAGCACGCGCTAGCTATCCGGCTTTTTGGGAGCCAGGGGTGGTGGGGAAATCCATCTGCTATACTGTTGCGCGATGAAATTGTATGCCATCAGCGATCTGCACCTTGCGAACTCCCTCAACCGGCGTGCTCTGGAGCTTCTTCCGCCCTATCCCCAGGATTGGCTGATCTTGGCCGGCGACATTGGGGAGACGGAAGCGCATCTTTCCTATGCTCTCGCCATATTGACCCAACGCTTCGCCCGCATCGTCTGGGTGCCAGGCAACCATGATTTATGGACCGTCACTAATGATTCACATGCCTTGCGGGGAGTAGCTAAGTATCAACGCTTGGTAGCGATTTGCCGTGACTATGGCGTGTTGACACCGGAAGATCCGTTTGTTCGTTGGCCGGGCGAGGGACAGCCATGCCTACTTGCACCACTCTTCGTCCTCTACGACTATACGTTTCGGCCGGACTCGGTGCCGGCGGAACAAGCGTTGGCTTGGGCAGAGGCGACGGGTGTCGTATGCAGCGACGAGGTCCTGCTCCATGCTGAACCCTATCCGTCTCGAATAGCTTGGTGTGCGGCACGCTGCCTGTACAGCGAGGCTCGGCTGGAAGCGATCGGGTCAGAACCACTTGTGCTTATTAACCACTTTCCACCGCGCAATGATCTCGTTCGCCTGCCACGTATTCCACGCTTTTCCTTATGGTGTGGCACACGGCGTACTGAAGACTGGCATGTTCGTTTCGCTGTTGAGGCAGTGGTCTATGGTCATCTCCACAGGCGTGCAACTGACTATCGTAATGCTGTACGCTTTGAAGAAGTCTCGCTCGGCTATCCACGTGACTGGCAACATGACCGTGGGCTACAAGGCTATCTTCGTGAAATTCTTCCCGGGCCGCCGATGGTCGAGCAGGCGAACGCAGGTCCGTTTTGGCACGCGTGACAGGTCGCATGATCTCCATAGCCTACATTCAGGACCAGCACCTCGCTTCCTGGCATCGCAATTGTATGCGCGCACTATTAAAGTGGGTCTTGGTTACAATGGAAGCTTGCCCAGGTCTGCTATACTAGCGCTGGTCTTGCATAATCGATAGACGCCCCCCTCGGAAGCATCTATGTTGCTCACCCATACCATCAGTACGGCTAAAAGTGAACGAGGCCTAACCCTCAAACCTTGAGAGGACAACGCCATATGACAGACTTGGAACACCAGCTTGCCGGCTTATCACCCGAGAGGCGCAAGTTGTTGGAGATCCTGTTACAGAAGCAAGCTGCATCTGCGGCAAGTGATAAGGATACAGCACCGCGACCCAACGCTTCGTCCTTCCCAGTTTCTTTTGCCCAGCAGCGATTATGGTTTCTTGACCAATTTGAGCCGGATAGTCCACTTTATAACATCATCTTAGCCCTGCGTGTGCAGGGCAAACTTGATACTACGGCCCTGGCCAACAGTATTAATGTGATCATAGCCCGCCATGCGGTGTTGCGCACCACATTTGCGGTCGTTGATGGTGGGCCGGTCCAAGTGGTCGCCCCGCACCTCACTATCCCCCTGCCGCTCGTGAACCTGTGCCACATCCCGGCAGAACTGTTTGACGACGAGGCGCAACGACAGGGCCGCCAGGTAGCTGCACAACCTTTTGATCTTGCCGCCGGCCCCTTGCTACGTGCCACCCTGCTCCGCTTTGCTGATCAAGATCATGTCCTGGTGCTCGTCATGCACCATAGCATCTCGGATGGCTGGTCCGACAACATTCTGTTGCGCGAACTTACGCTCTTGTATCAAGCGGCTCACCTGAATCAAGCAGATCCTTTACCACCGCTTCCGATCCAGTATGCGGATTATGCGCGTTGGCAGCGGGCGTGGCTCAAAGGGGAGATGCGCGACCAACAGGTGAGCTACTGGCAGCAGCAGTTGCATGGTCCCTTGCCGCTGCTCGACCTCCCTACCGACCACCCCCGGCCCACCATTCAGGCCTTTCATGGCGCACGTCAAAGCGTAACCTTCCCTGTCACACTCACGAAACCACTCAAAGTACTCAGCCAGGGGGAGGGGGCAACGCTGTTCATGACCTTGCTGGCAGCCTTTCAGACCTTGTTGCACCGCTACACCGGTCAGACTGACCTGCTCGTCGGCTCGCCCATCGCCGGACGGACCCGCACCGAGACCGAAGCACTGATTGGCTGCTTCGTCAACACGCTCGTGCTGCGGACTGAACTCGCCGGCAATCCACGCTTCCGGGCACTGATCCGGCAGGTACGTGACACGGCATTTCAGGCGTATGCACATCAAGACTTACCCTTCGAGATGGTGGTCGAGGCTGTGCACCCTGCACGTGACCTGAGCCGTTCGCCCTTGTTCCAGGTCATGTTTGTCTTCCAGAACACGCCACAGGACGTAATCACGTTGCCGGGCCTCCGTTTGCAACCACTTTCAATTGATAGCTCGATGGCCAAGTTCGATCTGACGCTAACGATGATTGAGCGTCCCGAGGGGCTGGTCGCCCACCTCGAATACAACACGGAGCTGTTTGAGGCCGCCACGATCGACCGCTTGCTCACGCACTTCCATACCCTGCTCGACGGTATCGTCGCTGATCCTGACTGCCAACTCGCTGACCTGCCACTCGTGTCTCCCGCTGAATATGAGCAGCTCGTCGTCGCCGTCAATGCCACCCACGCCGCCTTTCCCGAGCACGCCTGTCTCCATGACCTGATCCATACCCAAGCTCAACAAACCCCGACCGCCATCGCGGTTGTCGCCGAAGACGGGCAACTCTCCTACCAGCAACTCACCACGCGAGCCAGCCAACTCGCTCACCACCTGCAGCAGTTGGGCGTTGGTCCTGACGTTTGTGTCGGCATCGCCCTCGAACGCTCGCTTGACCTTGTCGTCGCCGTGCTGGCCGTGCTGACGGCGGGCGGTGCCTACGTCCCGCTTGACCCCTCGTATCCGCGCGAGCGCCTGCGCTACATGCAGGCGAGTGCTCAGATCGCCGTGCTGCTGACCCAGACCCAGCTTGTCGCCAGACTGCCACCCACAACCGCACAGGTCATCTGCCTGGACCGTGATTGGCCACTGATTGCCCAACAGCCGGTCATGCGGCCCAGCAGCACGCTGCACCCCGACAACCTGGCGTATGTGATCTATACCTCGGGTTCAACGGGGCAGCCCAAAGGTGTGCAGATGCAGCACCGTAGCGTCGTCAATTTCCTGCATGCGATGCAGCAGCAGCTAGGGGTGACCAGCCAGGAGCGCGTTCTCGCTCTTACGACCCTGTCCTTCGACCCCTCAGTGCTCGAACTACTGCTACCCCTCACCGTTGGTGCACAAACACTGGTTGTGAGCCGGATCGTTGCGGTTGACGGTGCCCGTTTGCGCGCAGTTATCGAGCAGCATAAGCTCACACTGCTACAAGCTACACCGGCCACCTGGCGCCTGCTGCTGGCCGCTGGCTGGCAGAGTCAGGCGGGCCTAACCCTCCTGTGTGGCGGTGAAGCCCTGTCAGTCGACTTGGCTCAGCAGTTACGCGCGGGCGGCGGTACCTTATGGAACGTGTACGGACCGACCGAAACCACGGTCTGGTCCACAACCGCCTCCATTGATCAGTGCGATGGCACACTCCCGATTGGGCGACCCATCGCCAACATGGAGATGTATGTGCTGGACACGCAACTGCAGATCGTGCCGACGGGGGTGCGCGGTGAATTATATATTGGGGGTGTTGGTCTGGCGCGCGGCTACCGCAACCGTCCGGACCTGACCGCCGAGCGCTTCATGCCCCACCCCTTTAGCCACGTGCCGGGGGCGCGGCTCTACCGTACAGGTGATCTGGTACGGCGACTGCCGGATGGTCAGCTTGAGTATCTGGGACGGCTCGACCATCAGGTGAAAGTGCGTGGCTTTCGCATCGAACTGGGCGAGATCGAAGCCGTGCTCGCCCGGCATCCTGCGGTCCACGCCTGTGTGGTCATGGCGCGCGAAGACCGGCCCGGTGACCAGCAACTGGTTGGATATGTCGTGGTTCAGACTGGCCAGGAGCTACCAACCGTACATGCGCTGCGCACCTGGCTCCAGACCTCCTTGCCCGAGTATATGGTGCCCGCCGCCTTTGTCTTTCTTGAGCACCTGCCTCTCACGCCCAACGGCAAAGTCGACCGACGTGCCCTGCCAGCACCAGCGGAAACGGCTCCGAGTGAGGCCTTTGTAGCGCCGCGCACCTCGCTTGAACAGCAACTAGCCACTGCCTGGACGGAGGTACTGAATCGAACCCCGGTCGGCGTAACGGATAATTTCTTTGCGCTGGGTGGTCATTCGCTGTTGGCCACCCAGCTGGTCACCCGGCTCCGTGACCAGTTACAGATCGAACTCCCACTGCGTAGCCTGTTCGAGCATCCCACCATTGCTGACCTTGCAACCTATCTCGAGATGGCGCAGGCCGAGCTAGATGACCCTGTTCCGCACGATCCGAATGAGCAGACGGCGTTGCTGCTCCAGCCGAGGTCCGATGACGGAATAGTACCGTTATCGTTCGCGCAACAGCGTTTGTGGTTTTTGGATCAACTGGATCCCAATACTGCGGCTTATACGATACCAGCAACCCTGCGCTTGGAAGGGCAGCTGGACGAAGCCGCGCTCGAGCACAGCTTCAGTGCGCTCGTGACGCGCCATGAGGTCTTGCGCACCACCTTCCCGCTGGTTGATGAGCAGCCCGTACAACACATCGCTCCGCCTGCGCCTTGCCCCATCGCCCGCATCGACCTCCAGCACCTACCTCAAACGGAGCGCTATGCCGAAGCCCTGCGGCTGGGACAGGAGGAACTCCAAAGGCCCTTCGACCTCGTGCGTGGCCCACTCCTACGCGTGACCTTGCTGCGGCTGGCCCCCGACGACCATCTGCTGGTGCTCGCACTGCACCATAGCATCTCGGATGGCTGGTCTACCGGCGTCCTGGTACGGGAACTGGTGACACTGTATCGCGCCTTTCATAGTTGGCAAGTACCCACGCTGCCACCGCTGCCAATCCAATATGCAGATTATGCGCGTTGGCAGCGGGACTGGCTGCAAGGGACCGTGCGCGACCAACAGCTGGCCTACTGGCGGCAGCAGCTGCAGGGGCCTTTGGCTGTGCTCGACCTCCCTACCGACCACCCCCGGCCTTCCATTCAGACCTTTCGCGGGGCGCAAGTCACTATGACTCTGTCGCCGGAACTGCTCGCTGCGTTGCAAAGCCTGAGTCAGAGGGAGGGGGCCACGCTGTTCATGACCTTGCTGGCGGCTTTGCAGACCTTGCTGTATCGCTACATCGGTCAGACTGACCTGCTCGTCGGCTCGCCCATCGCCGGGCGGACCCGCACCGAAACTGAAGCCCTGATTGGCTGCTTCGTCAACACGCTCGTGCTACGGACCGACCTCACCGGCAATCCGCGTTTCCGTGAACTCATCGGACGTGTACGTGATACCGCGTTGCAGGCGTATGCGCACCAAGACTTGCCCTTCGAGATGGTGGTCGAGGCAGTTCAGTCCGCACGCGACCTGAGCCGTTCGCCCTTGTTCCAGGTCATGTTTGTTTTACAAAATACGCCACAAGAGCCAGTGCTCCTGCCAGGTCTCCGCCTTCAGCCGCTTGTGCTAGATGCTGCAGTTGCCAAGTTCGACTTAACCCTAACGATGATTGAGCGTCCCGAGGGGCTGGTCGCATGGCTGGAATATAACACCGATCTGTTCGAAGCTGCTACGATGGAGCGCCTGCTCATGCACTTCCATACCCTGCTCGACGGTATCGTTGTCGATCCTGACTGCCAGCTCGCCGACCTGCCACTCGTGTCTCCTGCTGAGTATGAGCAGTTAGTTGTCGCCGTCAACGCCACCCACGCCGCCTTTCCCGAGCACGCCTGTCTGCATGAACTGATCCACGCCCAAGCTCAACAAACCCCGACTGCCTTTGCGGTTGTCGCCGAAGACGGGCAACTCTCCTACCAGCAACTCACCACACGTGCCAGCCAACTCGCTCACTACCTGCAGCAGTTGGGCGTTGGTCCTGACGTTTGTGTCGGCATCGCCCTCGAACGCTCGCTTGACCTTGTCGTCGCCGTGCTGGCCGTGCTGACGGCGGGCGGTGCCTACGTCCCGCTTGACCCCTC
>JACDGP010000001.1:29474-146490 GCA_013821605.1 Herpetosiphonaceae bacterium | reverse complement strand
CCTTACAGCTGGTCCAGCCCTAGGAGGCGAAAAGTTTACGGCAGTAGTTGGTAACCTCTTCAGCCTGCAAAGCGATTCGACGGTTTGGCGTGTCCTATGTCTAGCCGGGGCGCTCCTATCTATCATAGCCGCTGTCTCGACCAATCTCTACAAGTCGCATGATGTTGCAGCACGCTTGAGCACCGCTCAAGCTTGTAATAACGAGTTAGAAGGACTCGAAGCACTGCTCAAGTTCGGTGAACTCCCGGTGAAAGAGGCAGTCACGTTGTATCAAAAGTACATCGCTGAAATACCCTTTATCCAAGAACACATCGCCTAGCCAGCGTGACACGCCACAACCCGCACGACACCCACCAAGCTATCAAGCCGGCCGATGTTTGCCGGTGCAAGCGGATCGGCGATCACTTGCTCAAGATGCATACCGGCATCTGCAAACAGCAGCCCGAGTGTATGCGGCGTGAAATGCCATAAATGCTGCTCTGGGCGCAATGTCCACCAACGACTGTGCAACAGCCGCGCCGGAAGGGAATTAACATACGGTGTCGAGAAGACGACGATGCCCCCTGGGACCAAATACTGGTGCACAAGCTTGAGGAACGCCACGGGGTTGTCGACATGCTCAAGCACATCCCAAAAGCAGATCACATCAAAACGCTGCGACGGTAGCTGGGCATCCTTCAGTTCGCCCTGCTGTACCGGAAGACCAAGATGCTCTGCGCTCCATTGAACCGCCGTATTGGAATATTCGACACCGGCGACCTCAAAGCCTTGGTGTCGGGCTGCTTGGAGAAAGAGGCCATAGGCACAGCCTATTTCGAGCATTTTTTTGGTATGTGGATCCCCCTTCACCAACCCCCGGATCAGATCCAGCCGGCCGCGCGTCCATGCTCGTTGGAGTAGCATGCCCAGATTAATCTGTTTGGAAAAGCCATAGACGCCTTCATCAAAGTAGCTTGAAGCCTCATAGATGTTCCGGATCGCCTCTTTTTTAAGGCGCGGGCTCGTAAACACTAGATGACATTGAGGACACTGCACAATGCCGAAACGTCGTTGGGTAAATAGCAGTTGCCCACTAATCCCACATCGGCAGCATGTGACTTCTTCATAGTCTGCTTGTGGCCACTGTCGGACGGCCATGGATACATTCCTTCCGGCAAAACGTGTGCTTGCCTATATGAAATCATAACGAATGCACTGTCAGCTGGTCGGGGACGCGGCGCGAACCGCCAGGAGGTGCTCGTAGAAGACGACGATTTCACCACCCACAACCTGCCAATCATACTGCTTGGCGGCCTCATGATTGCGTTGGCCAACTCTACGACGGTACTCGGGTTGCTCAACCAGCGTTGCCAGTGCGCCGGCCAAGGCGCGTGCGTTGGCCGGGGGCACCAACAAATTACCTGGATGCGCCGCAAGGAGCGCGGCATAGCCCTCGTTTGCGGCAGCAACGACCGGCAGACCGGCGGCAAAAGCCTCAATCAGGACGATCCCGAAGCTTTCCTTCTGGGTTGCCGGTGCACAGAAGATGTCGGCTGATGACAGCAGACCCGGCAAATCGGATGTGGAAACATAGCCCAGAAATTGGACATGCTCCAACCCCAATTGATCGACCAACCGCTCCAAAGACTCGCGCTCCGGGCCATCGCCACCAATGATGAGTTGCAACGCCGGATATTGTTGTTGTAAGTGCGCAAATGCCTGGATCAGATAGCGCACGCCCTTGCGGTGTTCCAGACGACCGATGTATAACACCTTGACGCTCGCCTCACCTCGGGATAGACGCGGTGCAGCAGCTGATGCCCAGTGAGCGAGATCCACGCCATTGGGGATCAGGTGGTAATCACCACCGTAGAATGCTCGACCGGTAGCCGCTGCCGTCGCAGAAACAGCAATGCGCCCATCCACCCTGCGGAGCGAGCGATATTGGAGCTTTGCAAGGGCACCGAGGACCATCCGCCGTAGACCGGGCTCCGTCGCGACATGAAAGGTCAACACATGCAACGCCTGCGACTGCATGAGCAAACGACCACTCAGGGTTGGTGAGTAGGGCGCCATAACATGCAAGACATCACAGGCCTCATGGCACAACAGCCGGCGCAGTTGTCGCGATGAAGCAAGCGTGAGGGGAATGGAGGTGGACGATCCGCTACCTGTAAACGGCAGGGGCGTCCCGATCGGGACTAGCCGAAGGTCGTCAGCGGGAGCGCCACCTGCGCTAGAAAAGATGACCGCCTGGTGATCATGCTGAATGAGGTAGCGGTAGAGACCACGCACATATTCCTGTACTCCGCCTGGTCGCGCCATGTGGTCATCGATCACCAAACCGACTTTCATTGCCGCAATGATAGCATGATCCGCTCAACCAAAGTATCCCACGGTCGTGCTTCCACGACCGGTAGATTAAAGCGGCACGCCTCAGTGACCAGCCATTGCCCATACAACCACTTCGCGCGGGCCTCACTTTGCAGTTCCATAGGCGTCAAGCGTTCAGCGCCGCGGCCACGAGCAACCATGTTGGTCAACAGCACGGCCTCGTCAGGCTCAACCAAGAACACCGCACCTACCTGCCCCCTATTCACACGCTCACGCACAACCGGACGTGCGAAGAGTGACGGCAGGATGCCATCACCCTCGATCACGACCGGAGCCACCGTATCGACATGATTCGCAATAACGACCTCGATCGCCGGCGACAGCACCTCACCGACGGCGACGAGTGCGTCACGCAGTCGCTCTGGCTGTAAGGACCATACGTTCGGCGTTTGGAGGAAAAAGTATAGATCTGCCGTGCGCGTGGGTAGGACTACCTGGCTGGACTGCAACGCCAGCCGCAGATCATCCACCTGGAGCCAGGGAATTCCGCAGCGTTCCCCGACCTGTTGCGCCGCAATCGTCTTGCCGACGCCGGAGGGACCACCGATCAACAGCACGCGCCGACTTGCCTGATCTTTAGCCACGACCCCTCCAAAGACTGCCACCTGTTATGCTAGACACTATAGCCTCGAAACAGGCAACACCAGGAGGAGACGTATCTATGGAGCCGACAACGATCATCCAGGCAGAGCGCCTGGACCTGATTTGCATGACGCCCGCCTTCCTAGAAGCATGCCTTGCCAACAATCTCCAGACGGCTGAAGCGCTGCTTGAGATCACAATTCCACCTGCCTGGTTAGACGAGCGTGACTTGATGCAGCTCCGCTTGGAGCAAGTTCGAGTTGAGCCCGCGTATGCACCCTGGATGTTACGTGCCATGCGGCTACGAGAAACAGGCCAAATGGTTGGCCATATCGGATTTCACACGCAACCGGGAGCGGAGTACTTGCGTGCTCTTGCGCCCGATGGGGTCGAATTCGGTTACACCGTATTTCCACAGTTCCGTCGCCACCACTATGCTCACGAGGCATCTGTAGCCCTCATGCGGTGGACACAAACGACGTATGGTGTGAACCGCTTTGTCGTTTCAGTACGCCCAGACAACGTACCTTCACTCGGACTGATTCACAACCTAGGGTTTCAGAAAATCGGCTCACAGATCGACGAGGAGGATGGACCAGAGGATATCTTCTCCCTTTACTGCTCGTAGTGCTCAACAGTACCGGCACCACGTAAGTGTGCCTGACCAGGGTCTTTCCCAGCACCACGCAAGGCGCGACGCTGCCGCAGTAAATCCTCGTACTGGTCAAGCTCGACCTCTAAGGCCTGCAACCGCACGCGGTCATCGTCACTAATGTGCTCTTGGCCGTATAAACCTTGCTCCGCATCAACCAGTGCAGTAATGTGCCGGAGAACATCTTGGTCGTTCATGGCTTGACTCCTATCCGTGATTGGTTAGGCTGTTCGTATCTGTACGGCAGGGCTTGCCCCTGCCGTAGCACTCACAATATTGTACTGCCCGAGAGTCGTGTACCGCAAATCGTGGCTACATTCATGCAGGAAGAGCATGTTAATAGTAGTGACAACATTGGAGGTTGGAGCATGGAATATCGTCGATTAGGGAAGTCCGGTCTCAAGGTCAGCGCGCTCTCGTTGGGAGCCTGGGTCACTTATGGTGGGCAGGTTGGGCAAAATGTTGCCCGCGACTGCATGGTCGCGGCACATGAGGCCGGCGTGAATTTTTTCGACAATGCCGAAGCCTACGCCGGTGGAAATGCCGAACGGGTAATGGGCAACGTCATCAAAGAACTGGATTGGCGACGCGAAGACCTCGTCATCTCGACCAAAATCTTCTGGGGCGGTCGTGGACCCAATGATACAGGCTTGTCACATAAGCACATCATTGAAGGTGTCAACAACGCCCTCAAACGCTTGCAGTTGGAGTATGTCGATCTTGTCTTTTGTCACCGGCCCGATCCCAATACCCCGATTGAGGAAACGGTGCGGGCCATGGATATTGTGATTCGGCAGGGCAAGGCCTTTTACTGGGGCACCTCAGAGTGGAGTGCAGCCGATATTATGCGGGCCGATGCAATCGCCCGCCAATACGGTCTCACACCACCAACAATGGAACAGCCACAGTACAATATGTTTGTGCGTGATACCTTCGAACGGGAATATACGCCGATCTTTCGCGAACTGGGCTATGGTACGACGATCTGGAGTCCGCTAGCATCAGGGCTGCTAACCGGTAAGTATAACGATGGCATTCCGGCCGATAGTCGAGCCTCGCTTGAAGGCTATGAATGGCTACGTGACTCCGTCATCACAGGAGAACGGGTCGAGAAAGTCAAGCAGTTGAAACCGGTAGCTGACGAGTTGGGCTGTACGCTAGCCCAGCTAGGGCTAGCATGGTGTCTTACGAACCCCAACGTGAGTACCGTGATCACCGGTGCTAGCCGTCCGCAACAAGTGAACGAAAACATGCAGGCCTTGGAGATTGCACCGAAGCTGACGGCCGATGTGCTGGAGCACATTGACGGCATCTTAGGGAACAAGCCAAAGTCGGCCTGAGCTTGACAGCCCCTGCCCTAAGGCCCTATCGTATGCACACTAGTTAAGGGCTATGTTGTTATACCAGGAGGTTGAGCATGGGCGTTACAGCACGCGGAGCCATCGCACGATCGCCCGGAGTTCCGGCGACGATTGAAGAGTTCAGGATCGATGATCCAGGCCCAAATGAAGTGCTCGTACGCATCCTGGCATCGGGCGTTTGCCATACCGATCTTGGTGTAAAGAGTGGTACCTATGGTTCGAGTGGCTTCCCGTTTTTGCTTGGCCATGAAGGAGCGGGCATCGTTGAGGCAGTCGGCCCGGATGTAACCTCGCCGCGCGTTGGTGAACATGTGATCCTCGCGTGGCGCGCACCATGTGGCACGTGCCGCTTCTGCCGCGCGGGCAAGCCCAATTTCTGCTCAGCGAGCCTTAATGCCGAAAAGCGCATGCACACGCATGATGGGCAATTGCTGAACCCGGTACTCGGCATTGGGACCTTTTGTACCCATACGTTGGTGCATGCCGCTCAGGCCGTGCCCTACCCCGCCGAGTTGCCAGCCCCGCAGATGTCATTGATCGGCTGTGGGGTTATGACCGGTGTAGGTGCGGCGCTCTATGCTGCTGATGTTCAGCCCGGCACGAGTGTGGCCGTTTTTGGCTGCGGCGGTGTTGGTGACAGCGTGATTCAAGGTGCACGGCTGGCCGGGGCGACCACAATCATCGCCGTGGATGTCGATCCACAGAAGCTCCAGTGGGCCAAGCAATTTGGAGCGACACATACGGTTGACGCACGTGAAGGTGACCCGGTCGCCAAGATCAAAGAACTGACCAATGGCAACGGCGTGAACTATTCGTTTGAGGCAGTTGGTATCGCCAAAACGTGGGAGCAGGCACTCTTTTGTCGCGATTTGGGTGGTACCTGTGTGTTCATTGGCGTGCCCGGTCCCGGACCAACCCTGACACTTGATCTTCAACGCTTCTTTGACTTGGGCGGGCGCGTGTGTGTGTCATGGTACGGAGACTGTTTGCCGACGCGTGACTTCCCGTTACTGGCAGAGTGGTACCGCCAAGGCCAGTTGAAGCTGGATGGGATTGTGAGCCGGACCATCAAACTTGACGAAGTCGAAGAGGCGTTCGCTGCTATGCAGCGCGGGGAAACCTTGCGCTCGGTGATTGTGTTCGATAGCTAGGGGCTCTATGTTCCCATTGATTAAGCAGCTCACCGAGCTTGTCGGACCGGCCGGCCAGGAACAAGTGGTGCTGGATGCGGTGGAAGGTATGTGGCGGGCAGCCGGAGCCCGGACCGAGCGAACACGCATTGGGAACATCCTGGCACGTATAGGCGGCAATGGCCCCAAACTGCTCTTGGTCGCCCACGCGGACGAACTGTGTTACCTGGTCCGCGCTATTGACCCGGCTGGCTTCCTGTGGTTGGCCAATGGGCAAGCCTGGGAACGCAAAACGAGTCTACGGAACTGGTTTACGGTCGGACAGCGCGTGCATGTGCTAGCTCGTAGTGGCCTACTACCCGGCGTCATCGCAGCGGCGACCGGCCATGTTGCGACGCTCGTGCTGAAGGAACCCGAAGAGTTGACCTGGAATGATTTTTGGGTCGATACAGGTCTGACGCGGGCCGAATTGCAGGAACGGGGCGTAACGCCGGGAACGCGCATTGTGTGGGATGCGCCGACGGTGCAACTGGGGCCACATGTTGTCGGCAAGGCACTCGATGATCGCGTGCCGCTGGCCGTGATCACCGAGGTCTTGCGGCGTGTGCCTCCGGCCGAACTCGCCTGGGAGCTAACACTGGCTTGTACGGTACAGGAAGAGGTTGGGCTGGTAGGAGCGTTCGCCGCAGCAGCACACGAGCGCTGGGACGCAGCGGTAGCCGTGGAGATTGGGCTGGCCGGTGATATTCCGGGTGTCGACGAGCAAGCAATGCCCTTGCGGCTGGGAGCCGGGCCGGTCCTGATCCACAAAGATGCGCTGGTCCATTATGATCACGGCCTCACCCAGGCCTTAGAGCAGGCTGCGCACGCGGCTGCCATCCCGATCCAGCACGCCGTCTTCGGATCATTCGGTAGTGATGGTGCAGCGCTCATGCGGGCCGATATTCCAGCGGCACTTATTGCTTTCCCAGCGCGCTATACCCATAGTCCTTTCGAGACAGGTCATCTGGATGACATTGAAGCGCTGGTGCAATGGCTTGTGGCATTTGTGCGCACGCCACCGACCTCAAGCTCGTAACGTGAGGCTGCGAGCCGGTGCTCGTCAGCGTCTGATGCCCCACCCTAGCCTCGCTTCTTCATCGCGGCCCGCGTGTAGCGGTGCTTGACACCGACGGGGAAATAGGTGGGATCGCTGGTCTGGTGGAGCGTAATCTGCGGCTGCTGATAGGTCGCAGGCGCATAATCGAGTGGCGTTTGCCAGAACTGTTGCCAGGCTAGGGCCGCTCGTTGCTGCTGATTATGGTCCACCGTCTCCTCCTAGCTCGGCTCTGCAGGTAGCGATGTTGAATGCTCGCTACCAAGGGTGTTGGCAGGCGGGATTGTGCGTGCGATGCCTGTTAAAATAGCTTCGACGCTTTCGAGCGTCTCTGCGGCCTCAATACCTTGTTCCGTAATTCGGAACTCACGGATTGCGCCATCAAAGCCGCTCGCACGCACCTTGAAATGAGAAAATGGAGGCCGAGCAAGGTTTTTCCACTACCCGGGGAGCCAAGTAACATCGTCGACGAGCCGGACAAAAGCCCGCCCTGCAGCATGCCATCCAACCGTGCAATCCCTAACAAGAGACGCTCACGCTGGCTAACAGATGCCTGAGGAGTCGCCAGCACCGTCTCGGTTCGTGGATGCACCACGATACCGTCGTCCGTGATATCGAAAAGGTGTTGACCGCGGAGATACGAACTGCCGCGGAACTTTTGCACTTCGAGACTACGAACCGCCCGCAAACCGACATACTCGTCACGAAGCATCAGCAGCCCATCAACCATCGTCGCACCAGGGACGACTGCATCGTCACCTGCCTGGCTCAACAGCAAGGTCGTGCATTGGCTCGCTTCGCCAAAAGCATGCAACTCATGGAGAAAGTGCTTGAAACGTATGTCATCGGAGACAGCTGCGCGCAGGTTTTCCAGCCCGTCAATAACAAGTAGCGTGGCACACTGATCCCGGATGATGGTACGTACAAAGGTGGAGAAGGTCTCAATGCCTTCCGTATCCGGGACGCGATGAAGGGCTAACACAAGGGTACCCAAACCATGATCTATTTTAGCAGGAACCTCGTACATATGTATGAGTAGTTGATAAGAGGAGTTATACTGGACTAACAACCCCGTGCGGTATACGCCATAGTGGGGGTAGGCACGGCTATGAGGAGGCAACTCATGGGCTTAATGGATGGAAAACGTGGCCTGATCGTAGGCGTTGCTAATGATCACTCAATCGCGTGGGGTATTGCGCAGGCTTTGCATGCTGAAGGTGCGGAACTCGGCTTTACATACGTCAATGAAGCCATTGAGCGGCGCGTGCGTCCGCTGGCGGGTAGCCTAGGCGTGCAATTCATTGTGCCTTGTGATGTTGGTAGCGACGAATCGATCGATGGCACCATGGCGGCGGTGAAATCGACCTGGGGCCAGTTGGACTTTTTGATTCATGCAGTAGCCTTTGCCAACCGTGATGAACTCAATGGTTCCTTCTTAAAAACCTCACGCGAAGGGTTTCGGGTGGCAATGGATATTTCCGCCTACTCCTTGACAGCCTTGGCTAAAGCTGCTGACGCGCTGTGGGCTACGCAAGCATCGATCTTGACCATGACGTATCATGGCTCGACACAGGTCGTGCCAAACTACAATGTTCAAGGACTGGCCAAAGCAGCATTGGAAGCGTCGGTGCGCTATCTGGCTGCCGATTTGGGTCCGCGGGGCGTACGAGTGAATGCCATTAGCGCCGGGCCGATTCGCACGCTCGCCGCTAGTGGGATTGCCGGTATTCGCGATATGATCAGTGCTCAGAAACAATTGGCCCCGCTCCGTCGCAGTGTAACAATCCAGGACGTAGGCAAGACCGCGCTATGGCTCTGCTCGGATCTGGCGAGCGGTGTGACAGGCGAGGTTGTGTATGTGGATGCCGGCGCTCATATTATGCATGCGGCGCCCGGCAGCGAATAGCTAGTGCTGGTACAATACGCACATACGTACCACCGCGAGAACCATGCCAGATCTTTCCCAAACTGCGATTTCTGATCCAGCTCAATTCGAAGAGCGACTACGCAACGTGCCGCTCGCCCCAGGCGTGTACCTGTATAAAGACGCGACCGGGCGCATTATCTATGTAGGCAAGTCCAAGGCGCTACGTGACCGTATGCGCTCCTATTTCGGCGCGCCACGCGGGTTATCATCGAAGACCCGGCGGCTGGTGCAACATATCGCCGACTTCGATTTTGTCCTAACCTCCAGCGAGCTTGAAGCCTTAGTGCTCGAAATGAACCTGATCAAGCAGCACCGCCCCAAGTACAACGTGCTGCTGAAGGATGATAAAAGCTACCCGTATATCAAAGTCACACTTAAGGAAACTTGGCCCCGGATTTTCACGACCCGCAAAGTGCTGGAAGATGGAGCACGCTATTTCGGTCCCTTTGCCTCGGCCGGATCGGTGCGCTCCACCTTAAAACTGCTCAATAAACTCTTTGCCTTTCGCCCACCATACGACTGTTCGGACCAGAAGTTTCAGACGCACCGCAAGCATGGTCGCCCATGTATGTACTACGATATTCACCGCTGTCTCGGCCCCTGTGTACCGGGGCTGACCTCGCCCGAAGAGTACCGACGCGCGATTACCGATGCTTGTTTGTTCCTGGAGGGCAAATCGGAACAGATTGTGCGTGATCTGCGGGTTAAGATGGCCACGGCGGCAGAGGAGATGCTGTATGAGCGGGCAGGATATATTCGCGATCAGATTGGTGCCCTCGAATCGGTGCTTGAGCGGCAAAAGGTGCTCAAAACGGCAGCGACCGATCAGGACGTGATCGCTTTTGCCCGTGAAGATGGCTCCGCCGTTGTGCAGGTCTTCTTTGTGCGGGGTGGCAAGCTGATCGGAGCCGAACCATTCACGCTGGAGGGCACCGAGGATGCAGATAATGGTGAACTGCTGGCTCAGTTTCTGACTCAGTTTTATGAGTCGGCGGCCTCGATTCCAGACCATATCTTGTTGGCCGATCATCCGGAAGAAGCGCAGATTATCGAAAGCTGGTTGGAGCAAAAAGGCGGCCATCGCGTGACGCTGAGCGTGCCGCGGCGCGGCGAAAAACGTGAGTTGGTCGATCTTGCCACGCGCAACGCCAGTACCAAGCTGGAAGAATTACGCTTGCAGTGGCTCAACACGACGCAACGGGCGATCGGTGGCTTGACCGAGCTACGCGAGCTACTCAACTTGCCGGGTTTGCCACGACGGATCGAATGCTATGACATCTCGAATACGCAGGGCACGAACTCGGTGGGGTCGATGGTCGTCTTCGAAAACGGTGAGCCGAAGAAAACGGAATACCGGCGTTTCAAGATCAAAACGGTCGAGGGAGCGAATGATGTCGCCTCTATGCAGGAGGTGCTACGGCGGCGCTTTCGCCGTGCTCAGTTGGCCGAGGGTGAAATCGTGCCGATCACCGGGCATACACCAGCAGAACAACCCCTCGATCCCACTACGGCTACCCCGCTTGAAGAAGCCCAGGAAAGCGATGACGCATGGGCCAATTTACCAGACCTGTTGCTGATCGACGGTGGCAAGGGTCAAGTCAATGCCGTGCTGCAGGTGCTCCAGGAGCTTGGCTATGACCATATCCCGGTTGTAGGTGCGACCAAGGGCGTTAATCGTGATCGCTTCGATCTGCAACTACCGGGCGCGCCCCTACCGCTCGTGCTTGAGCGCGTGTCACCGGCACTCCATCTTGTCCAACGCATTGACGAAGAAGCACATCGCTTCGCAATTACCTATCATCGCAAGCTCCGCGACCAAAACACTTTCAAATCGCCGATTACGAGCATTCCCGGTATTGGCCCGAAGCGTAAGAAAGCCTTGCTGAAGCATTTTGGCTCGGTCGAAGGCATTCGTAATGCCACGATTGACGAATTGGCGGCGGTTGATGGTATGAACCGCAAGGCCGCCGAAGAGTTGAAAAGCTTGTTATGAATATCAGCATATAGCAGCGAAAAGCAGCCCTAGGGGCTGCTTTTCGCTAGCTGTTGTTGGTCGATCAGGATTTGGGGCTGTCGGCATCGCGTGCGAGCGGCGTATCCGACGGTAGGTCAACATGGCGGGTACGGCGGGTCAAGCCGCTGTCCTTGCCATCACCCATTGCCGGTGCCGCTGAAGCGATCGACGGAGCAGATCCAGCGGGTGTACCACTAGGCTTTTGCATATGCAACTGACCGTCGAAGAAGCCGCCTTCATGCAACTGCAGCTTTTCCGTCTCAATCTTGCCGCTGACATGACCGGTCGAACGGATCTCGACGCGCTGCCGCCCGATCAATGTGCCGGTGTAGGTGCCCGCGATCACGACTTCGGCCGCCGTGATGTCGGACTCGACCTGCGCATGCTCTTCGATATGCACATACTGAGCCGATTCGATCGTCCCGCGAACCGTACCTAGGATCCGGACGCCCCGTGTCGTATTCAGTTGGCCTTCGAATGTATCTTCGCGGGCGACCAAACTTTCGTCTGCATTGTGCGCGGCCGCAGGCGCGGGCTGCGGCGGAACAGGACGAGGCGTCGCTTGCTGAGCTACCGGTTGAGGCGCTGCAGGCGCGGGAGTTGGCGGATGAGGATCGCCCTGAGGTGGCGTAGAAGGACGATCATTGGTAGTGGTGCTCGCGTCACGGCGAGAGAACATAGCTTCCTCCTTGACTTACCGCGTACTGCAAACGTGGCAGTACAGCGAGAATACCACCAGGCTACGATCTTTGTCAACAGCGGTTAACAAATGTTGGTCCTGATGCTTCATGCCGTACTTGCCGTATTATGGCGCCGCGACGCGCATGGCCTGTGCGTCACGGCGTACATCGATCACATCCTGGACCCGCGCTAGTTTATCCAGAATCAACGACAATTGCTCCACGCTATCGACCATGATGGTCGTGAGCAAGGTCACTTTATCAGGGTGGCGATGTGGTGCCATCTGGACGGCATGAATGTTAATGCCGGTGTCTTTCAACACTTCGGTGAGATCATGCCATAACCCAACCCGGTCCCATGCTTCGATCCGTACTGGGACGGGGTAGTGCTGAGCCTCTTTAGCCGCACCCCAATTGACCGGCATCAGCCGCTCGCGCTGGCGTTCATTAATCACATTATGACAATCGGTGCGATGGATTGTTAGCCCATTCCCTCTCGTCACATAGCCAATAATCGCCTCACCTTCGACCGGATTACAGCATTTGGCCAGGCGGTTATAGATATCGCTTGCACCCCGCACTTGAATGCCAAACTGTGCTTGATCAACCTGGCGTGGCGGCAGCATGGGCAGCTTGGTCAGCGAATCAAGATCACTATCCTGATCACGGCGGCCAATGACCTTGCGGAGGAGCTCGCGCTGATTATTATCACCAACGCCAATGGCAAAGAACATATCTTCGACCGTTTTAAAGTTATTCACTTCCGCGACCGTCTCGAAGCTTATATTCAGGCCGAGCTTCTTAAGATTATGATCCAAAAGATTGCGACCTGCCTCAATGAGCGTGTCACGATTTTGGCGGCGAAACCAGCGCTTGATGTGATTCCGTGCGCTCGACGTTTTAACAAATTCTAGCCAATCACGACTTGGCCCGCGCTCGATCTTAGAGGTCGTGATCTGGACAATATCGCCATTTTGTAGCTCGTAATCGAGCGCCACCTGTTTGTTATTAACCCGTGCACCCGTGCAGCGGTTGCCAATCTCGGAGTGGATCCGATAGGCGAAATCGACCGGTGTCGAGCCGACAACCAGATCAACGATGCGGCCTTTGGGCGAGAAGACATAGACTTGGTCTTCCAGCATCTCGCCCTTGATCGCATCCACAAACTCGCGCTCGTCGCCAATCTCTTGTTTCCATGAAAGCAAGGTTCGCAGCCACTGAAGCTTCGCGTCCACAGCCGTATCACTGCGTGAGTCGCCTTCCTTGTAGCGCCAGTGCGCAGCAATACCATGCTCTGCGACCTTATGCATTTCATGGGTACGGATCTGCACTTCACAAGGCTGGCCATCGGGCACGATGACGGTGGTATGGAGCGATTGGTACATGCTTTCTTTAGGAACCGCAATATAATCATCAAACTCGCTCAACACCGGTTTCCAAAGCGCATGCACGATCCCCAAGACACGATAACAGTCACCGACCTCGCCAACGATCACGCGCACCGCGAGTTGATCGAAGACCTGGTCGAGCACAATACTCTTGCGCTCCATTTTTTTATAGATCGAGTAGATATGTTTCGGTCGTCCAGTGATTTCGGCCTCAATGCCTTCTTTGGCAAGCTCCGAGCGCAGACGGCTCATCACCCGCTGGACGATCCGTTCGCGAGCATCGCGGCGCAAGGTCAGCTGGCGGCTAATCTCGACGTATTTTTCAGGGTAAAAATAGCGAAAGGCTTTGTCTTCCAGCTCCCATTTGATCTGCCAGATGCCCATGCGATGTGCCAGCGGCGCATAAATCTCCAGCGTCTCCTGAGCAATCCGGCGCTGCTTCTCGGGCTCTAAGCCATCAAGCGTGCGAATATTATGGAGCCGGTCGGCCAATTTGATGAGCACGACGCGCGGATCATCAGCCATCGCGACAAACATTTTGCGGTAGGTACCGACCTGGGCCTCTTCTTTGGTCCGGCCTTCCATCGACGTGATTTTGGTGACGCCATCGACCAAACTCGCTACGTCATCGCCAAATTGTTTGCGGAGCGCCTCGACACCCACCTTGGTATCTTCAGCCACATCATGTAGCAACCCGGCCGCAATCGAGGCCGGGTCAAGCTGAAGGTCAACCAAAATGTGTGCAACGGCTAGCGGATGTTGAATATAGGCCTCGCCCGATTGCCGTTTTTGCTCGCCGTGCGCAGCCAGGGCAACCAAATACGCTTGCTTAATCAGATCGAGGTCGCTTTCGAGCAGGTAGGTACGCATCCGCTGGAGCAACGGCTGAATCTCAAGCATCGGGTCAGGTGCATCATGGACCGGCAGCGGCACGAGATCGACCGCTGGCTTCGTCGACGGCGTTTCCAAAATGAGCATATCCGGCGTAGCCGGCACAACCATCGATTCCATGCGATCACCTTCCCAGCGCATTGCGCAGTATGGGAAGGATAGCACGCCCGATTCACACTGTCAATATTTTTTATGTCAATATAGCGCCGGAGATGCTAAGCTATTTTGGAACATAAATCGTACGCGTATCAGGAAACTTAACCCGGTAATAGGTCGCCAGGGTTTGTAGTGCTGCAGGTGTCCAGTGGCCCGACGGGTCGATGAGACCATCGGTATTGGTATTGACCGGCAGGATGACAGCGCTGAAGCGATGATTACGCAGGTCATCGAGCAACCCGCTCTCGTCCCACAATCCACGCGCTGCCGCTGGGCCCATCGTGGATGGATCATCGTAGCGCAGAGGTCGGCCTGCCGCGTACAAGAGACCGACATCATCGGCCAGAATCTCTCCCGCTGTAGCGCGAATAAAGTTGATATAGCGCCCGTAGCGCGGATCGGGCGTGAACTCCCCACGGAACCATGTCCCTGGTGTTGCGAGCAGCAGCCATTGGAGCGCCAACAGCGGCAGCGCTAACAGGAGCGCAGCGTGCCGACGTACTACAAGTGTGGTCAGTACACTACGCAAACCAAAGCCTAGCGCCTGACCGCCAGCGAGTGCTAAGGCGAGGCCCGTTTCGAGCAAGTGGTTATGGTTAGCACCTTGGACTCCAGCGCCGAGCAATGAAAGCGGTGCCCATAAGATATAGGCATTAATGATTGTGGGCGTGCGCCACGTCGCTACCAGACCAACCAGGCTTAGCAGCATAAGTGGCCACAGCGGTGCGAGCAGGCGCACAAGCTTAAGCCATAACGAAACCTTCCAGCCTAACTGATGGAGAAACCAAATATGATAGGTGTATTGACCATGCGTTAGGAGATCAAGCGCGAGCCACGGCAATACCAAGAGCACGACAAAGGTCACACCGAAGCGTAATGCGGCGCGGTGATCGCGTAGCCATAGAAGAGTCGCAGCTGCGAGGGGCCCAGCTACCAGCGTTTGCTTGGTAAAGTGGGCCACCACAAATAGTAACGCCCATAGGGCTGATTGAAGCCAACCAGGGGAGCGCTGTGGCATATCGTGATCCTCGGACGGGCAACAGGCTTGGGCGACTAAGGCCAGGCCCACCACAGTCGCAGCTAAGCCAACCAGATCAGGCTTAATACGCATTGACCATAGCTGAAACGTCGGCTGTGCCAGTACCAGCCCGATCGCCGCAACACCGCCGAGCCAACTCCCGCTGACCCGTCGCACCAGCCACATGGCGCCAGCAGCAATGGCCACGAGTGCTGCCAGGGCCAGCATGCGACCGCCCCAAAAAACATGTGGTCCATTCGCACTACCGATCAAGCGCAGCAGGAAGGGGTGGACCGGCGGATAGGGCGCGCTCACAAAGCTATAGCGCTCGATCGGCACATAGAAGCCGAGACCAGCGCGCCAGCGGTCAGTTTCCCAGAGTGCGAAGCCTTCTTGTGGATCAAGTGGCGACGCGTAGGCGAGGGCTAATTGCACGTAGTCACGGAAGCGGATGAGCGCGGGGGTCGCTGCCCCAAAGACGATCAACGTGAGCAAGCCAGTGAGCCAGGGTACGAGCCGTGGCCACCACGATGTTGCTCGTAGCTTTGGCAACACGGTCATAGTTTGCTTAGAAGATCCCGCAGTGAATCTTCGACACGCTTCAGTAAATCGCCAACTCCAGGCTGTTTCAAATCAATCTGAATGGGGATGGTGGTATCGACATTAACCGTCGTCTCGATCGGGATCTGGCGGCGGATGGGCACGTGGATCGTCGTCGACACTGGAACAGTCAGATTAATCGGCACGGGAATCGAGTACGTGCCGGCACCGGGAATAAATGAGTTCAAATCGATGGGCACATTGAAGGTCTGGTTGATGGGAAACTTCTCGTTGATCGGCACATCCAACGTTTCACTGATATTGACTGCCGTCTTAAAAGGAAAGTTTTGCTTGATCGGGAAATCATAGTGAAGGGTTTGTTGGCGGGCTTCCGCAACCTGGCTGGCCGCCGACGTGAGCTGCAAGCGTACGACATCACGAACGCGGAACAAGGCTGAGATCGTCAGCGCATGGATGATGAGCGAAAGGAGAATAAAAATGCCTAGCACGGTGGTGATAATGTTTTCACGAATCCATACGCGCGTCAACGTAATGGCGTTCGGGTTTTCCTCAAGCATGGCAGCTCCTCAATTCGCGCAAGTGTACCATTATTAGGCACCAATACCGCTAGCTGCCGCAATGCCCAGCCCCGACGCTACACTGGTAAAAACATCTACTTCTTCAAGCTTCTCCGCGCCAAACATCTCGCTGAGTAGGCGGACGAAGCGCGGAATGCGCGACGAGCCGCCGGTACGTACGACCACGTCGATCTGCTCAGCCTTAACCCCTGCGGCATGCAGCGCCCGCTCAATACAGTCACGCACGGCCCGGACATCGGGCCCGATCAGCCGTTCGAAATCCCAACGCTGGAGTGGCTCGGCAAAGTGAATGGCTCCCACATCCATTGACATCTTGACCTCGGTCTCGGTGCTCAGGTCGCGTTTACTACGCTCGACCATTTCATATAAGGGCAGACCATAATTTTCGCGAACCAATGAACGGAGCGCAAGGAGCTCGGGCTTGCGATCGCCGGTGATGATCACTTCGTCGATCACCTTCAATGCCTGAGGCTTGTGTAACTCGACAATACTTTGCCAGCCATCAAGATGATCAAGTAAATATGCTGGCAGGGGCAAGTGACGCGGGCCCAACGTGGCTCCGGCTCCGAAATGCGGGTGTAGTTTGCCCATAACGATGCGCCGGTCAAGCAAGTCGCCGCCGACCGGAACGCCATCGGTGGCTAGCACACGATGCTCGCCTTGCGGAGTAACGTGCATAACCGTCACATCCAGCGTACCGCCACCGAAATCAAACACCAGAACATAGGCCGCTTTATCGGCGCCTAGTGCATAGTGCAAGGCGGCAGCGGTCGGCTCCGGCATGAAACGGACCGGCGGTAGACCTGCCACCTCCGCAGCCGTTTGCATGCGCGAGATCGCAATATCATCGCCTTGTGGATCAGCATAGTGCACAGGACGCCCGATCACCAACTCGGTGACCGGCTCACCCAGATCGGCTGCGATGCGCTCGTGGATGCCGCGGAGCATCAAAGCAACCAGCTCCTCAATGGTCCAGCGCGTGCCAAAAACGTCGGTGCCGGTAAACGAGCGATCAGGCAGCGCCATTTTGAGCGATAGGAATAAACGACCGGGGGCATTCGCATCGACATCGGCAAACAGTGCTTGCTCGACAGTGCCGATATCTGCGAAGGTCATCCGCTCGACACCCAGAAAGATACGCTCATATACAATTTCGCGCCCAACATTGCCTTCAGTGTAGCGGTCGATTGCGGGACGACCGAGCGAGGCGCGACCATCACGACCAATGAACAAGGCTGAGCGCAGTACCGTTGGCACCGGTTGATCCGAGTCAAGTGGGACCAGATGGACCTGCCCGTCACAGTAAACAGCGGCACTTGAATTCGTCGTGCCAAAATCGAGCCCTACACGCATAGAACCTCCTTTTTTTGCAGACCAGTCCGGCACAAGGGATGATGGCGAATGAAACGCAGAAATGCCGCACCTCGCAGTGTGGCCCGTCACAGTATACCGAATTTAGGAGCATAATGTTGCGGCCAATCGTGGGACGCGGTATAGTTTGGCTGTCTTGGAGCGAAGCTTGCTTCGTACCATTTGTAGCGGCAGTGTAGCCGGTCGTAGGGAGTATCCCTGGCAGGGCCGTGCTTGGCACCATGCCGGGGGTTTTTACGTTAAGGTATGAGGAGTGCGATGGATACCAAGGTACCACAACCGTTCGATGACTATGAGGCGCGCCTGCGGCGCGATTGGACGGATCGAGAGCATGAAACATGGGCCAAGCTGTATGAACGACAGATGGAGTGTATTACGGGGCTGTCATGCCAGGCCTTTAATGAGGGTTTACACATGCTCGGCTATGATCCTAAGCACTTGCCGGACCCCGTCGCCATCAGCCAATTGATTCGGCAGCACTCGGGTTGGGGCTTGACCAGTGCACAGAATGAGTATCTAGGGGCAACCGAGTGGTTTGAACATATTGTTGGGCGTCGTTTCCCGGTCACCGAATATATTCGCGACCTCAAGGACCTCGACTTCACACCATTGCCCGATCTGTTCCACGAATACTTCGGCCATCTGGCCTTGTTTACCGACCAACGTTTCGCCGATATTTCGCAGCAATTTGGTGAGCTCTACCTCCTAGGCGACGAACGCCAGCGGGCTGACATTGCAAAACTCTGGTGGTTCAGCATCGAGTTCGCCTTTATTAAGGAGGACGGCGAGGAAAAAGTGCTGGGGGCCGGCCTGCTATCATCGCCGGGCGAGCTCGAGTTTGCACGGCATGGCGGCAAGCCGCATCATCCTTTCACGATTGAACGTGTCACCCAGGCCAAGCCGGCTGCCTATAGCTTCCATGAAGAATATTTTGTCCTTGACTCGATCGAACAGATGCAGCAGGTCATCGACGAATATGCACAGCGCGAGGGGCTGCCGATGCACCAACGTGCTGTAAGCCTCGTGTAGGGGACCGACGGAGCGCGGTGTAGCCCACTCCGTCGTTATATCGCTTTGGCGGCTAGTCGAGTGAGTTTACGCCGGATTAATCGCTGGGCTATGGGGACATCGGCTTGGCTTTTGACCGGAATAAAGCGGTCGTCCCGATCAACAGCCAACAAGCTCACGCTCAACGAGCGACTTAAGTCACCGGCGAGGTGCTCGAACTGGATGACCGGCGTGGTACCCACTTTTTTCTCTACGACGTACCAGGGCAGCTCGGTAGGATTGCGGAGCGCGGCGGCGGTAAACACGTAGCTGGCGGTGTTAAAGACCGGGATCGCATCTTGGTCGAAATCCGGCGGAAAGGCAAAGCCTTCGACCAGTTGGATCCGGCTACCTACGCGTGCAGGCGCTCCACCCTTATCACCCGCGACCTTTTGGGCGACCTCGATCGTCATCTCGCATCCGCAGGTGATATGCCAACCAATAATGGCTGGGTCAAGCGAGGCACCCAGATTGTCGACATTGGAAAAGTACAGGTAGCGGCCTCCACCCTGTAGGAAGCGGTCAAGCAGGCCGCTCCGTTGCAATGCAGTGGGAAAATCGCCATGACCGGGAGCTGCGTACGCCTCGGCCAAGTCATCGGTCTGAAACAGCTCGCCAATGGGCGTGAGGCGTGGAAATTGATCCTGGACGAAGCATTGGATCTGGTCGGGGGCGGCACCAAAAAAGTGGTGCTCGGCGAGATGAGCCCGTACCTCGTCGTCGGTCCGAAATGACGTCATCACATAGATCGGTAACTGGGGCGCGGTAGCGAGCAGCCATTCGATTTTGAGTTGCAAAAAGCTTTTGCCATCCAGGATCGGGTAGAGTCCTTTGGGGCGTTCATAGGCAAAGCGGGTCGCCATGCCGCCGGCCAGAATGATAGCGCCGACTTCGCCAGCCACCAAAGCTCGGTGACCTCGCTCCGATAATTCCTTGTACGGTGTGGAGCTGGTGGGCGGCAATTCATGGATATCGGTTGGTTGCAAGGGAGCAACGTCTTGCAGGTGATTCCCTTCGGCGGTAAACGTGCCCGCGCGAAACTGTTGTGCCAGCCGGTTAAATATGCTGTGAGCATCTTGCATAGCATCGGTTCCTCTCTACGCCTGTCTGTAGCAAACCTTACACCAGCAGCGAGAGTAAAGCTTGCCCTAGGATAGATGTACTATAAGGGCGTACTGAAGAGCATTACTGTCCTCGATCAAGGAGATCGTTCATGAAGACCAGCCTACAGATTGCCGCCGCCGCACCACTTGCACCGATCCAGCTGATTGCTGAGAAGCTCGGTGTCCCAGAGGAGTTCGTTGAGCCCCACGGACGTTACCAAGCCAAGCTTGATCTCCGTCTGCTTGACACAGGTCGTCCTCGGCGCGGAAAGCATATCCTGGTGACGGCGATCAATCCGACGCCACTAGGGGAGGGCAAGACCGCGACGTCGATTGGGCTCGGCATGGCGCTCAACCACATCGGCAAGCGGGCGGTCGTAACGCTGCGTCAAAGCTCGCTCGGCCCGGTCTTCGGCATTAAAGGTGGTGGTGCGGGTGGTGGTTACTCTCAAGTCATCCCGCTGGAAGAAAGCATTCTGCACCTGACAGGTGATATCCATGCAGTCGGTCAGGCGCATAATCTGATTGCCGCGATGACGGATAACAGTTGGTATCACGGCAATCCGCTGGAGCTTGACCCAGAACGTATCCAACTCCGCCGCGTGGTAGATGTTGATGACCGCTTTCTGCGCCACATCACGATTGGGCAGGGCGGACCGAAGGACGGCAGCCCACGGCAGGCCGGATTCGACATCACTGCGGCCAGTGAACTGATGGCGATCCTGGCACTCACAAGTGGACGCACGGCACTGGAGGCACTCGCCGATTTGCGGCAGCGTATTGGGCGAATGGTGGTGGGCTTCGACACTACAGGCCAGCCCGTAACGGCGGATGCCATCGAAGCAGCGGGTGCGGCGACGGTGCTAATGCGTCAGACACTCAAGCCAACGCTGATGCAGACCATCGAACAAACGCCTGTCCTGCTCCATGCCGGGCCATTCGGCAATATCGCTCACGGTAACTGTTCGATCCTCGCAGATGAGCTTGGACTGCGCTTGGCCGACTATGTCGTGACCGAAGCCGGCTTCGGCATGGACCTGGGTGGCGAGAAGTTTTTTGACATCAAGTGCCGCTATGGCAACTTTTGGCCAGCGGCTGCAGTGCTGGTCGCTACGGTGCGCGCGCTTAAGAGTCACACGGGTCGCTACCGTGTGACGGCGGGCAAGCCGCTGCCGCCAGAGTTGCTGCACGAGAACCCCGATGCGGTTTACGTCGGTGGAGCGAATCTGCGCCACCATATCGCCAGCGTCAAGTCCTTTGGAGTGCCGGTGATCGTCGCGCTCAATGCCTTTCCTGAGGACCATCCTTCTGAGATCGAGGCGGTACGAGCACTCGCGCTGGAAGCAGGTGCGGATGACTTCGCGGTGAGCCGGGTCTTCGCCGAAGGTGGACAAGGCGGCATCGAGCTGGCGGAGAAGGTCGTGCGCGCGGCAACAGGAGTCACACCCGAGCCACGCTTCCTGTACCCACTCGAATGGTCGATTGAACAGAAGATCCATGCAATTGCGACCTCAATTTACGGCGCGAGTGCGGTTGAGTATAGTGAGCGGGCACGTGAGCAGATTGCAGCCTTCGAAGCCCTTGGCTGGGGCAACTTACCAATTTGTATGGCCAAGACGCATCTCAGTCTAAGCCATGATCCGAAGCTGGTGGGTGCTCCCGAAAACTATACTTTTCCAATCCGCGAGGTGCGCGCAAGTGTTGGTGCCGGTTTTATTTACCCACTCGCTGGCGCGATCACAACTATGCCGGGACTGGGTGCTGATCCAGCGGCTCGTCATATTGATATCGACGCGGAAGGGAACACCGTTGGGCTCTTCTAAGCTGGTCTGGTACATTTACGTTCAGCTTTGGTACAGGCTGCGCAGTTTTGGTACACTGATTTTGGTACATTTACGTTCAACTTTGGTACAGATCCCCACTATTTTGGTACATTTACGTTCAACTTTGGTACATGGTACAGTTTGTGCCTCCCCTCGTTGAACCTACTGTCAACACTGTTCATACGCCATATGGGTCTTGATCATAATACTCCGCCATCAGGTTGTAGTGTAGCACACTTGTTCTCGCGCTGCAACTAGGAAATTAGTGGAGATTTATTACAAGTGCGCACCTCTACATGCTATGGTAGGATACGGCCATGACAGCCGTACCTACCTATCAGCATGGACCCGATTCCCAGCGTCGGCCTGGGGTGCCACAGGGTAGCGTTACCCGTATGGAGCACGTGAGCACGCTATTCCCTGGTGCCCGCCGCGAGTATGCGGTCTATGTCCCGCAGCAGTATGAGCCGGCCACTCCTGCCGCCATGATGGTCTTTCAGGATGGCCATGCCTACTTGAACGAGCAGGGTAACTATCGTGTCCCAGTGGTCTTTGACAACCTGATCCACACGGGTACCATGCCGGTGACCATCGGCATTTTCATCAATCCAGGTCATGTAGCCGATGAGCTACCAAGCGATCCTTGGTCCGCTAGCAATCGCTCCTTTGAGTACGACACGCTGTCTGACCGGTACGCCCGCTTCTTGCTGAACGAGATCCTCCCAGAGGTCAGCGCGCACTGGAATCTGACCACTGATCCCGAGCAGCGGGCGATCTGTGGGGCATCATCCGGTGGTATCTGCGCTTTCACGGTTGCCTGGCAGCGGCCCGACGCCTTCAGGAAAGTCATGTCGCACATCGGCTCATTCGCCGATATCCGTGGCGGGCACGTCTACCCCTCGCTGATCCGCAAAGAAGCGCCGCGCCCGCTCCGCGTTTTTCTGCAGGATGGCGAGGCCGATCTCGATAACGAGTGGGGCAACTGGTGGCTGGCCAACCTCCAGATGGTTGCTGCGCTCAAGTTTCGCGGCTATGACCATATGTTCGCCGGTGGGAGCGGCGGCCATAACGGTGAGCACGGCGGCGCGATCTTGCCCGACTCATTGCGTTGGTTATGGCGGAGCGAATCGTAAAGAACCGAGTAGTACAGTACTCCAGGTAGTATAGGCGCGGATGAATGGTCTGCGCCTTAACTCTTTTCTTCTAGCTTGTTAAGGCATCCTTAACGCCCCCCTGGTATCGTAGATGCGTCAAGACGCTACCTTGCAGGGGCGTAAGCTTCGCCCGCGCGGTAGCGTACAGCCTTTGTGTAAGGGCAGGATGCTTGTTCATGTCACTGCACGAGGTTTGTAGGAAGGAGGAAGTGCATGATCAAGTGGAAGACGGGTCTCATTGCTGGAGCCCTGGCAGTGGTGCTAGCAATTCCAACACGAATGCCGGCGAGCGCAGCGGGTGTCCTAGCACCTGATTATAAAATTGCACCTTGGGCTACTGACAACATTTCTGGTTGCCCGGGTGGAGGTGATGCCAGTCCCACCTGTTATTACAATGTCGACTCGGAGACGACGGACGGTAGCTTCGTATATGCAGGCTACCAAAACAACGGTGCTCCCGACGGCAGCAGCGGATCGAGCATCGTAGCTAAATACGCGATGACTGGAGGGTCCCCTGTCACCTTTTTGGGACCGTTTCCCGGCAAGACCGACGGCCTGAGGATTAACCCGGCTGATGGCACGCTGTGGGTGCTCAACAACGAGGACGCCAGCCCCATCCTAAGGATTGTCAATCCGCAGACCGGTGCAGCTACGATGTATGCATTACCGGTCAATCCCCAGTTTGGTGGTGGTTATGACGATATCGCCTTCACAGCACACGGCACCTTCCTTTCGGCATCTAATCCAACGCCGAACCCGAAGGGCTTTAACACACACCGCCTGATGGCGTCGATCCAATTCCTGGGTGGGAAAGCGGTGCTCACGCCGATGCTGGTTGGGTTTCTTGTGGTCACGAACCGAGCGACGGGCACGAAGACGACCGTCAACATCACCGATCCGGATAGCCTCTCGGTTGACCCTGCCAGTGGTGATGTTGTGCTTGACGGTCAGGCTGATTCGACTCTGATTTTTATCCACAACGCCGGCACTCAGACCCAACAGGTCAGCGCATTGCGGCTTAAGCCTACGCCGACGGTCAATTGTGGCAAGCCGCCAATTCCGCCAGCCGTAGCATGTCCGCCGATCATCGACGAGACCACGTGGACCACCTCGAAGACAGGGTATTTCTTGATTGGCGACCACGCTCTGCCAGGTGCGATCTACCAACTAACGAAGAAAGCAGGTTTCGGGAGCGACGAGGCCTATAGTACGGTGAGCTCGGACAACCCGACACTGGCCAACACGGTCGGGCAACTGAACACACACACAGGATTCATCAGTCCCGTGGCGAGCGGTTTCACGAGCCCGAAAGGGCTGCTGTTTGTCCCGACAAACGGTAAATAGCGGCTGCAGATAGCATTTCTGTAGTGGATATGGAACCATCGCAGTGAACATCCGGTCGAAAATGTCTCACAGGGCGAGCAATGGACCGTACAGCAGATTCATGCCATTGTGCAGGGCGGCCTGTGGAACGCAACTGCCGTTTTCGTGACCTGGGACGACTGGGGAGGATGGTATGACCACGTGACACCACCGGAAGTTGAGCGCTGGCACGATGGCACACCGTTTCGCTATGGTTCGAGGGTGGGTTGTCTGGTGCTTGGTGCCTTTGCAAAACAGAGCTATGTCTCGAAGGTGCTCCATTCGCATGTCAGTCTCGTTAAGTTCTGTACGACCATCTTTCAGTTGCCCGTGTTGAATCAGCGGGTTCAGAAGGCTGACCCCATGCTGGATTGCTTCGACTTTACACAGCCGCCGCGTCCCGGTCCAGCGGTGTAACACTGACTACAATCGCTGTCTACACGTTTGAAGCAGTCCAAAGCCGGTACTGGTACACTGCATAGTGGATACTCAAACGGCGGGATAGAGATGATGCGGCGGATTGGGTTGGTGTTGGGCTTGGTGGTGGTCGTGGTAATCGGAGCAAGCTGGTGGGTTATCGCGCACAACCCACCGCCGCCTGCGGCAGGACAGTTGAGCGTCGTACAAGCAGTCAACAGTGATGCTGCCGGCTTCACGCGTGCAACGACACCACGGACCTTCCAATTTCCGGTCGATCATGGACCCCATCCAGACTACCAGACCGAATGGTGGTACTACACGGGTAACCTCGACTCTGCCGATGGGCGACACTGGGGTTACCAGCTGACTTTTTTTCGGCGGGGCCTTGCGGCTCATCCGCAGACGCGCGCCTCAGATTGGGCTACTGCCAATCTCTATATGGCGCACTTTGCCCTCACCGATGTCGCCGGCAAGCAGTTTTATGCTTTTGATCGGTTTAGTCGTGATGGTGCGGGACTGGCCGGGGCGCAGGGTGATCCTTTCCGGGTTTGGCTAGATAGTTGGAGTGCTAGTGGTACGGGAACAAGGATGCGGCTGCAAGCCAAGCAGGATGCAGTGGCAATCGATCTTCAGCTTGAAAGCACGAAGCCACCGGTGCTGCAAGGCGACAAGGGGCTGAGCCAAAAGTCGGCGGCGGCAGGCAATGCCTCGTATTATTACTCGCTCACGCGGATGTCAACGAGTGGCACGATTACGGTTGCCAACAAGACGGTGTCAGTGACTGGCTTGAGCTGGATGGACCGTGAGTGGAGCACAAGTGTATTAGGCGCGGATGCCGTCGGCTGGGATTGGTTCGCCTTACAACTCGGTGATGGCCGCGAAATCATGTATTACCAACTGCGGCTACGCGATGGTACTATCGAGCCGTTTTCGAGTGGAATGCTGATTGGTACAGATGGTACACCCCAAATCATTAAACGTGATGATGTTGTGATCGATGTGCTTGATCATTGGCATAGTGCGCATAGCGGGGCGACATATCCTTCCGGTTGGCACGTGAGGATCGCCAAAGAAAGGCTTGATCTTCAGGTAACGCCCTACATCCAAAATCAGGAACTGCCGCTCACCGTTACCTACTGGGAGGGCGCATCGCGAATCACAGGCACCAGTAACGGGCAACCTATCAACGGCAACGGTTATGTCGAGCTAACCGGGTATGGCGAACAGCGACCAGCAGCCGTGCAGGTCCGTTAGCACAACGACTCGGGGTTAATGTCAACGCCATCATCGAAACGACCCATCTCAAGACCACTTACACAGTCAGCGAATAGTGATAAAAGCCATTATCACGTTGCCAGCCTAGGCGTTCGTACAGCTGCTGAGCGGGATTATCGACCGCTGTCTCCAGTGCCATCCCTTTCGCGTGCGTGGCGATAGCCCACGTACGCGCACGCTCTAGCAGGGCCGTCGCAACACCCTGTCCCCGTTGATCGCCGGCGACGAAAAGATCATTAAGAATCCATAGGCGGCGCAGGGAGACCGACGAAAAGGATGGATACAACTGCGTAAAGCCGACACCGACATTATCTCGCAGAGCCAGGAAGATAACAGACTCGCTGCCTGCCAAGCGAGCTTGGAGAAAGCGACGGGCCTCATCAACGGCGGAAGGCTGCCGGTAAAACTGGCGATATTGATCAAGCAACGGGACAAGCTGATCAAGGTGATTAAGCTGGGCCTGAATGATCACGGGAGGGGTCATGTTGCGCTCCGAGGTAAGAATCTTCCACGCATTGTAACTGAGGCAGGCCAGACTGCTTTACAACTCACTAACCGGCCTGCCCCGCCCTATTCTATATGACTTGGGGTGAGCTGAGTTCTGCTGTGTAGATGTCGTCGATGATGCCGTATGCTTTGGCCTCTTCCGCCGTCATATGCTTGTCGCGATCAAAGTCCTGCTCGATCCGCTGTACGGTCTGCCCAGTATCCTTCGCCATCAACCTCCGCGTCAGATCTTGCAGCCGCAACAACTCTCTCATCTGGACCTCGACATCGGGTGCCGAGCCACTGGCTCCTCCCAACGCCGGATGCATATGAATTGTCGAGTTGGGCAGCGAAAAACGTTTGCCCTTCGCTCCGCCGGCCAGCAGAATCGTACCGAAGGAAGCTGCCATCCCCATGCATACGGTTGCAACATCGGCCCGGATCATCTGCATCGTGTCGTAGATGGCGAGACCAGCGTACACCACACCGCCAGGGCAGTTGATATACAGGGAGATGTCGCGCTCCGGGTCTTCGTGCTCCAAAAAGAGCAGTTGCGCGATGATCACGTTGGCCACGTCGGCGTCAATCGGGGTCCCAAGCATAATAATCCGCTCTTTCAACAAGCGCGAATACACATCGTAGCTGCGCTCGCCTCGGCTGGTCTGTTCGATGACATAGGGCACGACCGCCTGGGGCACAAGCATGTTGCTCGTAGGTTGCTTCATCCTTGTCATAGGTACCTCCTCAGTACTGGTTCTGGACTATTTAGCCGATATGCGTACCAGAGCGTAGCCCGCGGGGATGGAAGCCCAAGGTGCGCTCTTCCTTCTCACTGGCAGCAGATCCGTTGCTTATCGCCTCAGTAGCAGATGTGGCCTGTGCCTGCGTCAACCCCGTTTGCAACGATGTGCGGAGCGCGTCGGCGAGCGCGTCACAAGCATCGACATAGGCCGGCCAGAGCGAAGGCAGCAGCTTTTCTTGCAAAATCTGTCCTAAGTGGGCCTGATGCGCGGCCCATGCGGCCTCTGTGGCAGCATCCATTGTCGCCGCATGAGTGGTCTCCATAGCACCTTCAATAGGGTAGCCCACCAGGCGGTCAAGGCGCGTACGCGGCACCCCGAAGGTGTCAGCGAGTTGTTGGAGGTAGCGCAGGGTGGGTATCACCTGACCACGTCTCCAGCGCGAGACCTGGGTATCCGCAACACCGACTCGCCGTGCAAGTTCAGCTTGGGAGAGACCTTGGCTGAGCATTACGGTATTGAGCCAGGTGGAGAATTCACTTGGATCATCAGACATCGTTAAGCTCCTTTGAGTGTAGTATACTCGCAAGATAGCCTACTGACAAGTAAGATAGAAAACTGAGCAGAATGACACTGGTGCAGCACGATACACCGATGCAAGATGAAGTTGACAGTTTTAGACCGAACTGGCTGGTTGTTGATGGTACCTTGTTGTGAGGAAAGCCAGAAGACGTGCGCGGTCGGCGTTGGTCCTGACCACGATCACTTTCTCACCGTATTTTTCAAGATACGAGCGGACGAACTCTATAGTTGGCGGGAGAATCAGTGCGCTATACGTTTCAAGCTGCTCAATTACTTCCTGGCGAGTCGGTGGAAGCGTGCTTGTGTGCTGCTCCAGGTAGCTGTGCATCAGCTCTGCTATCGCAGGACGCTTGTTGATGTTGAGGTAGTACCTGCGGGAGGAGGTGAGCAAGGCATAGAGCGATTTGAAACCGGGATATCGATTTGTGCCGTGCAGCGTCGCCATGATATGCCGGTACAACATACGCCATGCCGCCACCGGCCAGGGAACATCCAGCAGCACAATGTGGTCGGCGGCATATAGCAGCGGGTCGATATGGATAATGGCGATATTTTCCACGACCCAGCCCGGCTGCTGGGCAATGGAAAACGACTCCTCAGCCCAAGCTTCCGCGCTGGTGCCATTTTTCTCGCCATATAGATCAAAGTCATAATGTGGGATGTGCAGCTTGGCTGATAGCTCTTTGCCTAAAGTCGTCTTCCCGCTGCCCGGCCCGCCAAGAACGTGGATCTTGACCACGTTGCTTCCTTGATCATCCAAGTAGTAGCCACAATTGTCATGACAAATTATAATTCCACCTTGCCGGTGACGCAACCGACGGTCGAGCGCGGTGCCCACGATGTGGCCGGTGTTAGGAGCTGACACTTGAGCGCCGATGGCGGGCGACGAACACGTATTCCCGGCTGTCGTCGACAAACGGCTCGTGGGCGAAGCCGCCGTAGAGGGCGACGTCGGCCGTCATGTGAGCCGACCAATCCTCATAGCGGTTCGCGAACGCCTCGTCCCAGCTCATCGGCCCATGCTACGCCAAGCAGAGCCAATGGTCAAGTCCCTCCCTGTCAGTAAAGCGCTTGTGCAAAGTCGCAAATTGATCAAAAATTGTGCCCTTGGCTGTAACCAGACGTCAACCTACCGAGTTCAGGCTCTGGCTAATCATAGCGAGAACTGACGACAAAAGACGACTTTGCACAAGACCTAGCGTGGGCGGTTGGCTGCTTACCACCAAATGATCTCAGCATGCACTTCGCATCGGACTTTGGAATCGCCCGAGAAGGACCGCCGCTTATGGTTTACTATAGAATGCGTGAGGTCTTCACCGGAAGGAGCAAGATCATGATCGAGCCAGCGAGCCGGCCTGTTGCCTTGAGTATAGAACAGGTCGAGCACTACCAGGAGCAAGGCTATGTGCTCCTGCCTGGGGTCTTCAGTGCCTCGGAGGCGACCGAGTTCCGCCGAGAGGCGCACGAACTCATGGATCGTTTGATGCGCAACCAGGATATCGACGCGACGTGGGGCTCCGCGCGCATGAGCGTCACGGAGCCCCACACCAAGCTGCTGCATTGTCACAACGTCCAGTTTCAGAGCGCAGCGTTGACCCGGCTGCTGGTCGATCCGCGTCTGGTCGACCCAGTCGCCGATCTGATTGGCCCGAATATCCAGTTGCATCATAACAAGCTCTTCATCAAGCCGCCCGAAAAAGGCTCGCCTTTCCCGATGCACCAGGATTATCCCTTCTTTCCCCATGCCCGCGATACCATGCTCGCGGCTATCATTCATTTCGACGACGCGCCACTTGCCAAGGGATGCGTGCAAATCGTGCCGGGCAGCCATAAGCACGGGCCGCTTGAGCATGATGCCGAAGGTAGTTTTCATCTGCCGCTCGAGCAGTGGCCGCTCGATCTGGCGACGCCGATGGAGGCGAAAGCCGGCGATGTCCTGATCTTCTCCTATCTAACCGTTCATGGCTCGGGCATTAACGCGAGCAATGAGGCGCGCACGACCCTGCTGGTGCAGATGCGCGCGGCCGACGACGCGCCGCTGAACAATGCGCACCACTCACGAGGTCAGGGCATGATGCTACGGGGCATCGATCCGGCCGGCAAGGTTCGTGCTGGTATCGACAGTTGAGCGAGAGCGCGGAAGTGGGTTGTGTCAGAAGTCAGGCCACGGTGTAGAGCGACGGATCTGATCCTTGAGTATGCTTGTCGCAAGCTCAGTACCTCAACAACCAGATCGAACAGGATCATCGTGGCATCAAACAGCGCTACTATCCGATGCGTGGCTTCGGGAATGTAGATGCAGCATCTCATTTCTGCCGGGCGTTCGATGAACAGCGTGACTACTTCCGCGTACGAACGGCGATGTGCCAGCCAATCCCGCCATTAGCTGAGCAACGACGGGAATACTGTGCCCGGTGGACGGCTTTGAAGAGTGAGTTGTTGGCGGCGTAGTGGCACGCGATGCGGAAACAAACCGACGCCCGCATGTCCTCATTGACGTTCACGGTCCGCGTCCTGACACAACCTCACGAACAGCAAGCAGATCTTACAGCCTAGGAGAGCAGCTATGTTGATGGGACCTCAACCGGGGCAGATCGTTGCCATACGACCGCTTGACATTCATGGCACTCAGTTGTTCGACATCGTCTTTCGGCTGGACGGCGAAGATGGCACGCATTCAGCGCGACTTGGAGCAGAGGCACTGTATGGTCTGCCCAAGGAGGGAGATCGAGTCGTGATTCACTTTATCATGCAAACTGTGACACAGATCGAACGGAAGCAAGTATGAGCGATACACAAGTTACTCAGCAGACCAACGATATAACCGTTCCCCAAGCGGTCGGTGATGGTCTGGTTCTGCGTTGGAGCACGGCGGAGGATGTTGAGCGCATCGGTGAACTCGCAGCCTATGTCTTTCGTCAGAAGGCGGAGGAGCCTCCCAACGCACATATGGTAGCGTGGATGCGCGACCTCGGTAGTGGACGTCATCCACTGACAACTGTAGACCAGGGGGTCCTCGTCGAAGATACACATACCGGCAAGGTTGTGGCAAGTATGTGGCTGATCCCGATAACCTGGAGCTTCGGTGGCATCCGTTTCGGCGTGGGACGACCAGAGGCCGTCGCGACCCATCCGGAGTACCGGCGGCGTGGCTTGATACGTGCGCTCTTCGACGCCTTCCATGCCCGCAGTGCCCGAGCAGGCGATCTGGCCCAAGCAATCACCGGCATCCCTTACTTTTACCGCCAGTTTGGCTACGAGATGGCGTTGGAACTCGGTGGTGGCCGCTTTGTTCAATTCGATGATATCCCGCCACTGAAGGACGGCGAGACGGAGGCCTACCGACTGCAACCCGCGACCGAGGACGACTTGCCCTTCGTCATGGAACTCTACCAACGCGAACAAGGGCGCAGTCTGGTGTCGTCTGATATTCCCGAAGCCTACTGGCACTGGACGCTGGATGGTATGAGCGTGGAGTCGGGCGAGGGCTGGACCACCCTCCTGATCAACGATCTCCAGGGTGCCCATTGCGGTTTTGTCCTGGTGCGCCATACACGTTGGGGCAAAACGCTGGACGTGATCCAGATGGCTGTGACCGCCGGAACCACATGGTCAACGCCCATGCCGTCAGTCCTACGTGCGCTACAAGCGCTTGCGCCCCAGGTGCCCACGGGCCGCGACCGCGCCAACCCTTCCCGGCTCCTGTTCAGCTTTGGCACTGCCCATCCAGCGTACCTGGTGTTAGGCGACGCCCTAGCACCCCGTCGCGACCGAGTCTATGCCTGGTACGTGCGCATCCCCGATCTACCAGGCTTTGTACAACACGTAGCACCCGTCCTCGAAGGTCGCCTAAGTGCTTCGCCACTCGCTGGTTACAGCGGTGATGTGCACCTCGACTTCTACCGCGATGGTCTGCATCTCCATTTCGCAGATGGCCGGCTCACCACGTCCGAGAGCTGGCGGCGACCGATCTACAGCAGCGATCTCAAAGGTGCTGCCGGTTTTCCACCCTTGGTATTCTTGCAGTTGCTCTTCGGCCGGCATAGCCGAACTGAGTTGGAGCATATCTTTCCGGATGTGTGGGCCAGCGACGAGGCAGGAATGGTGCTGGACGTCCTCTTCCCGCCACAATCTTCGCTGGTCCTGACACTCGATTGAGCGTTTTAGATCGTCGGCATGATGTTGCCACCGCAGACCGGTATGTAGGCACCGGTGATGTAGCTGGCCAGGTCAGATGCGAGAAAGGCGACAACGTTGGCGATCTCCTGATCGGTCCCGCGCCGCCGTAGAGGCACAGCCGAGTCATAGGCCGGCTGTGTTTCTGTATGGGCGGCACGGTCGCGCTCACTGATCGTCCAGCCGGGTGCCACCTGGTTAACCGTAATCTGATGTGTGCCAATCTCGCGAGCCAGCACTCGTAAGACGCCGTCCATGCCACGCTTGCCAGCAACATAGGCGGATTGGGTCGCGAAATTCTGCATCGCGCATTCGGTGTTGATGGCAATAATACGGCCCGCGCTGCGGCTGATCATCGCGGGAACGAAGGCCTGTGCCATCAACACGTTTTGCAGCACACACGAACGAAACTGGCCCTCGTAATCATCGAGTGGTTGTTCAAGCACCGTGGTCCAGGCATACTGAATCACTGCATTCGTAACCACGATGTGAGGGGCGCCCAACTGGGCCATAATTGCATCGCGCATGGCCAAGACCGAAGCACGGTCACCGACATCAGCCTGCACCGGCATGGCTCGCACCCCGAGCTCGCCTATCTCGCGGCACACCTGCTCCGCCTGCGCTTGATTGTGGAGGTAGTGCACTGCTACGTCCGCTCCACAGTGCGCCAGGGTCCGGGCCATTACACGGCCGAGCTCTCCCGAACCACCGGTCACGACGGCAACCTTGTTGGATAGATCGATCTGCATAGCTTGGTTCCTGTCGTGTTACACCAGTGGTTGGATCGCCGTACGCAACTGCTCGATGCCAGCCCACTCGTTATGCTTGTCCGCATAGATCAGCGTTATAACGCCGTCGAAGTTGGCCTGCCGTATGAGCGAGACACAGTGCTCCGCATCTGCTTGATTAACCTGGCCATCGGCTTCGTAGCGAGCTTTGAAATGAACTGAGGATGCTCGTGGTAGAAGCTGTGCTAGTGTCCCATATTTATCGGGAGTCGCTTCAGCATTGCCGGTATCGGCGCAAAGGCCGACTTGACTGCGGCAGCCGTCGAGAATAGCTAACAGGTCAGCAGGCTGCTCGGCGGTCGTACGCCAATTCTCGGTAATGGTGCGGAGGCCATAAGAAGCCGCAAGGTCGGCGCAAGCCAGCAAGTGTTCTGCGCTGCGTCGGATGATGTCCGGTGTTGCCGCTTGGCTGCCGGCAGCGACGCGTACCTGCTGCGCACCAAGTTCAGCGGCGATAGCGATCCAACGGCGAATGGTCTGGAGATCCGCCGCGCATTGTGCGGGATCAGGAGCCGTAATGTCGCCGGTGTCGATCAATAGACTATAGAGTTCAACTCCCGCCGCCTCTAAGGCATGACGTAGCGCTTGCACATCGGTGGCTGCGGTACTGAGGAGATGAAAATGGCAGAGTTCGAGCGTTGTTACGCCATGCTCGACCATCTGATCGGGCACCGTAATGAGCGGCATTCCTCCCTGGAGCAGGCCGTCAAGACTCCAGGACGAGATTGCGAAACGAGACATACATTACTCCTTAGCTCTGGGAATATCAAGCTGGGATGCTTGGACTGCTCCAGCACTCGCCAGCTCGCAGCAGGTGATAGGGCTGGCCGAGCCGCTGCGCTTCCGCCACAAAATGCTCCGGCGACGCAGTGTTGAAAGCGAACATTCCGTAGTGACAGGGGATGACGACACTAGCACCAATATCCTTGGCTAACTGCGCCGCTTCACGCCCATCCAGATTACCGGGGACCCGTCGCTCCGGCGCATGACCATTAATGGGCAGGAGTGCGACCAGAGGGGCATAGGGGCGGAGCCGCTCAGCCATGCCGTCATAGCGCATGGTATCGCCACTGTGGTAGATCGACCATGGCCCGAAGCGCACCACATAACCCAGAAAGTGGGCGTGGCCAGCAGTATCACGTTCCACCGTCTCGTGGGCTGACGCAATACCCGTGATGTGGAAACCATTAACCTCAACCGTTAGGCCATCGTCCACGCCCACAGGTCGCACAGGATCGATACGGAGGCGGTCGGCAACAAAGGCGCGATTGGCTTCGGGAATCACGAGCGTGATAGCAGGGTTAGCCTGCAGAATCGGAATAAGGGTTTCAGCATCCAGGTGATCGGTATGATTATGGCTGGAGGTCACTATATCCACGAAGTCTAACTGCTGCGGCGCAATTACCCGCGCCGTCATGCGGACATGCGGCTTGTCGGTGGCCGCATACTTTGCGGTCAGGGAGTCGGAAAGATATGGATCGAGCAGCAGGTGCCGGTCTTGCCACTGGACCAAAAATCCGCTCTGGCCAAGCCACCAGAGATGAAATTGGTCGTGTGCTTGGCGTGCCTGTGCTACATCCGCTAGGAACGCGCGATCCTTGAGCAGCGGCTCAATCATGACGGCAAGATCCTTCTATACTCCACATGCCACCATCCGGTACGCTAGCGAGCGATCTGGAAGAGGCGCGCCGGCGTGGCGACCAGTATATCATCGATCACCGTGGGATCGAGACCTTGCTCGCGCAGCCAGGGGACGAAGCGCCAGAGGATATAGGTAAGGCCGGGTCCACCCCAGCCGCCGTAGCTCGGCCAATATGACTTGCGCGCGAAATCACCGGAAAGCACGAACTGCTTGCCCCAGCCGTCCTGCACCAGATGAAGCAAAAACTCGACCCGTAGCCGGTCAGGATGGTACTTCTCCTTGCTGAGCTGATCATAGCTGATGGTTACGCCGGTTTGGAGCAACGCCCGCTGGTAGGTGGGATCCATATTGCGGTCTACATGGCCGATCATGAGTCGTCCGGGATCGACGCCTTCGGAACGCAGGAGTGCAACCTGCTCCAGGCCCATCGTACCCGCTTCGGTATGGGTCGAAATGGGAACGCCGGTCGCGCGTTGAGCGCGTGCCGCCGCCCGAAAGACCTTTTCCTCGGCCGGGGTGATGGTGTTGAGGCTCGAAGCCGCCTTGATCACACCGGCACGTACTCCGGTGCCGTCGATGCCCTCCTCGATGTCACGAATCATCTCGTCGGCCAGGTCGTTGATGCTACGCTCAGCGACCCACGGACGACAAAACCGATCTTTGTGCCAACCCGTTGTAGCAATGATATGTACACCGCTTCGCTCAGCGAGGCGACGTAGACCGGCAGGCGCGCGACCATAATCGCGCGGCGACATTTCAACGAGCGCTCGACCCCCAGCCGCATAGAACAAGCCAAGCTCGCGAACCGCCGCATCCTCGCTATCCAGTGTGAGATCGGGATCGGTCACCGTGACCGGTGGTGTCGTCAAAAGATGCTCATGCGGGTAGGTGATACCAAGTTCACTAGCGGAGATTGGGCCACGCACGGTGATAACAACAGTCATACCTTGGGCTCCTGTTGCGCGCCCGTTAACTCTCGCCGTACGATCCTGGTGCCCTCAACCATGGCCTTGAGCTTGGCACGGGCCGCCCAACGCGCGGTCTGGCTGAAGCCGCAGTCGGGAACGACGGTGAGTTGCTCGGGGGCGACGTAGTGCAGGGCGGCACGGATACGCTCGGCGACATCCTCGGCTGTTTCAATGTAGTAGTTTTTCACATCGATGAGGCCGGCTGCCAACCCTTTGTTGTTGGGAAACTCGCGCCACAGATCCAACTCGGCCAACTCACGATTAGCGAATTCGAGGGCCAGTTGGTCGGCGTGGACATCAAGGATATGTGGAAACAAGGGGCGGTAGCTGCGCTTGGCCACCGGACGACCGACGAAGTTGCCGAAGCAGAGATGGAGCCCAATTTTGGCATCGACACCGGCAACCGTGGCATTGAAGAGATCAACAAATTCACGCGGAGCGTCGGGGTGGACAGCATAGGAGGGCTCATCGATCTGAATAAAATCGGCTCCGGCCGCGACCAGCGCTTTAAGTTCGGTATTGATGATCTGGGCCAGTGCATGAGCAACCGCCATGCGGTCGTGGTAGACACCAGCGGGCTTGATTCTGCCCGCTAAGGTATAGGCACCGGCGCAGGGCATCTTGAGGGAGGCAGAGGTGCGCGTGCGGAGATAGTTATACTCGCCTACCAAGCCCAATCCAGCCGGTGCGATAAGCTCAGCGACTGCCTCATAGCTTTCGCGCTGGTCGTGACCGGCGATGCCGACTTTACGGCGGGGCGGTAGCTCGCGCAAACCCTGGAAGTGACCATAAAACTCGGCAGTAAAAAAACCGACGCGACGCATCTCACCATCGGTCACAGTGTCGACACCGGCATCCGCTTGGTCGCGGAGTGCCAGATCTACGGCGTCGTCCTGCACTTCACGCATATCATCCGGGCCATATTCACCGCGCTGCGCGGCTTCCAAGGCCGTATGCAGCCAGGCAGGCCAGGCATACGAGCCGATCACACTGGTCGGTAAAAGTGGCAGTGCTGATCCCATTCCTCCTCCTTTGTCCGTTACCGTACCGTCCAGCCGCCATCGACGGGCAGTACCACGCCCGTCACAAAACGCGCGTCATCAGAAACCAGATAGGCCGCCGTGGCAGCTACATCCTCAGGCAGGCCCAGCGCACCGGTTAGCGGCTGCAGTTGCGCTAACCGCCCAAGGATATGGGGGTCGTCCTGGGCGCGTCTACTCATGGGTGTGGCGATCAGGCCAGGTGCGATCACGTTGACACGGACACCCTGTGGCGCGTAAAAGGCCGCCATAGCGCGCGACAAGCCGATAATGCCGGCTTTACTGGCGGCGTAGGCGTGGGTTGCAAAATCCTCATCACCACCGACCAGTCCCAGCACCGAAGACAGATTTACAACGGCGCCGCGTGTTACTAACAAGGCCGGCAGGGTGTATTTACAAACCAGAAACATGCTCTTTAGGTTGACCTGGAGCACCTGATCCCAGCCTTCCTCGGTGCACTGGTCCACCGGACCATCGCCCCAGCGCCGGCCACTGATACCGACGCCGTTGAATAGCGCATCTAGTCGACCCCAAGCGGCCAGCACGCGTTCCACAGTCTGCTGGACCTCATCAGTATGGGTGACATCCACGACGAACGGCAGTGCCGTACCACCACCGGCGGTGATCGCCGCTACCGTTTCGGCCAGTGCATCAGCACTACGGTCCAGGGCCGCGACGTGGGCACCCTCGCTGGCAAAGCGATGCGCTGTGGCTCGTCCGATGCCACTGCCCGCACCGGTCACGATGGCAACTTTGTCATGTAAACGCAGCATGGCTGCCCGTTCGTCACTCATCGCTGCTCACACCACCATAAACCTGCGCGACGCGGCGGCGGTAGTCGTCGTAGGTGCGCTCAAACAGCTCAGCCGAGGCGGCACTGCCGATTAGGGCACCGCTGGTAAGCACGAGTGGCGGCTGTCCGCGACGGGTGAGCTCGGCGGCAACCAAGCTTTTGAGCATGTTGACGACCACAGCATAGCCGACCGTTGATCCTGGCCCGACCGGGTAGTCCAGCCCGCTCACATGGACCAAGGCATCGCCAACCGGCGAACAGTTATCGATGGTCACATCGGCGATGTCGGGCAGCCGTTGGCCTGTGCTATGGCGTGGCGTCGAACGGGCACAATGGTCCGCTGAAACCATCGCGATCACCGGCATCCCACGCCGCCGAGCACCGAGTGCCACGTCGATCACTACCTCGTTGACGCCACCGTTCGAGAAAACGATGAAGCTGTCGTGTGGCCCGAAGACAAAGTTGCGTAGGATCACCTCGCCGAAGCCTTCGACCCGTTCCAGAAACATCGCTTGACGCTGCCCATTCGCGCCGACAACCTGGGTATGGTAGGTCAACGACAGCTCCACAATCGGGTGGAAGCCGGGAAAACTACCATGCCGTGGAAACATTTCCTCGACCGGAATGCGCGAGTGACCGGTGCCGAAGAGGTGCACCAGCCCACCTGCGGCAATCGATGTGGTGCAGATTTCGGCCGCTGCGCTGATCGCCGGCAGTTGCGTCGCGCGGATACGCTCCACCATCTGTTGAGTCGCGTCTAGGTATTGCTCCGCCGGACCAATATCGATCATTATGTCTCCTTTATTGGACCAGGGGTACGGTGCGCTTGAGGTGGGCACTCAAGATCGCGCTGTCCACAATTTGTTGGCCGATACGACAAATCGCGGGGTCAAGCGGACCCTGGATTGGCTCACCGGTTTGGATACAGTGCAGCATATATTGCACCGGATTCTGCCGTGGTTGCTGTAATTGATCGACCGGGATGACCTGTCCTTCGGGATGAGCGGCAGTCTGGACGCGGATCGTCGGCTCGTAGTCATACGAACTGATCGTGCCCACACTGCCAACGATCACGAAGCCACACTTGGGCTGAGGCTGCATAATCCAAGGATCGGTAAACGCGCCCCAGCGCGTTTCGAACTTCGAGAGCCCGCACGCGTAACGCGCCACAACGATGCTGTGCTCATCGACCTCCAAGCCGGCGGGCTCATCCGTAACTGCCATCACTTCTAGGGGCGCCTGGCCAGCGTTGAACCAAGTGGCAAGTGTGGTGCCGTAGCCCAGGTAATCGAGAAGTGACCCGCCGCCTTTGTCGCGCTGGTAGAACCAACTCGCCGCTTTCTCTTCAGCGGTCGGCATCGTTTCGATCTTGTCGGCTGCGTGGCGCACAGGGCCGCGATTACCATCATAGTAGTGCACCTCGATCACCTCGCCGATCAGGCTCTCGTCGATCAAACGCTTGGATGTGACATGCGGCGGATACCAGGCGAGCGGCCAGTTGATCGCCATACGCTTGCCGGTCGCCGCTACAGCCTTGATCATCCGGTCGGCCTCAGGCAGCGAGGCGGCGAAAGGCTTTTCAACCAGCAGGTGCACGTCATAGGGTGCGATGCGCTCGACCCACAGTGCATGCTCAGCTGTGGCCGGACAGGTCATCACTAGATCGGGCTTGGTCTGCTCCAAGCACTGCCGGTAGTCATTAAACACGCGGTCGGCCGGGATACCGAAGTTGCGCACAGCCGTCTCCATCTGCTGCGGGTCTTCGTCCGACAAACCGACGATCTCGACGTCGGGGTGTTCAAAGGCCATGCGCAGGTTATCACCCATATGCTGGTGGGCGAAGTTAATGCCGGCAATCTTGAACTTGCTCATAGGGACTCTCCATGTCTCATGCTTGAGGTAAGTGGCGGACCTCGCCCGGAACCTTCGCTACCCCGTCGTGCGCGCTGGCGATAGCTGCAAAGGCGAGCGCCAAGCTCCGTAGATTTTCCTGCGGACTGGTGATAGGGTCGCGCCCTTCCTCGATCGCACAAAGCAACTCGGCCATCGTGCCGTGAAAGCCATCGCGGAACCAAGTGCCTTGCAAGGGGGGATGACAATAACCGCTAGCGGTATGGAGCGTGATGGCCTGCTCGGATAAGCTCGGCCCGACGCTCACAGCACTCCCCTGGGTACCCGCGAGGAAGGTGCGATCCTGCTGACCATGCACCACCGTGGCGTCGAAGTGCATCGTCGCCTGGGCTTGAGGATAATCGATTAATACATGTGCCAGCATCGGCGGGCGACCACGCTGCGCGGTGGCTCGACTCACGGAGGCCCGTACGCGTTGTGGCTGCTGAGAGCCAAAAAACGCGGTGACGATATCGAACCAGTGGATTGCGAAGTCATACAGAATCAGATCATGGATGTCGTTGAAGGGCGTATCGGCAGTCCATGAATGGTCCCAGTGAACCGCAAAATCAGCGCTGGTAAGGGCACCGAGCAGACCTTGACCGACCGCTGCACGAAGATAGGACCAATGTGGTGCCCAACGGCCGTTTTGGTTGATCGCGAGCCGCACGCCCTGCCGGTCGGCCAATTCCCGGAGCCGTTCACCCGCATCAAGGTCGAGCACAAACGGTTTTTGGCTTAATACATGCTTGCGCGCCTCAAGTGCGGATTGCAAAATCGGCAAGCGCTCGGCCGGATGCGTCGCCACGTCAACGACCTCGATGTCATCACGGCGCAAGAGATCATGGTAGTTGGTGTAGACGTCCGCCTGCGGGTAGTAGCTGGTCTGGCGCTCGCGCGCCCGCCCTTCATCAAGGTCACACAAGGCCACCACATGGTAGCCCGCTTGCTGGTATGCTGCTAAATGATGAGCCGAGATGCCGCCACAGCCGATCAAGCCAATCGCCGGTCGGTAACGCTGCGGATCGCGCGGACGATATAGGAGGTCAGGGGCCTCCATCTCGCTGTCCCCAGCGACCTTACTGAGTCCATAATCGTCGTTCGCTATTTCAGTCATGACACCCTCCACGTAGAGGCTTAATTCTTAAGTTGTTGTTGTGCGGCCCAAGTCGCGGCGCCGATCACGCCAGCATCGGCTCCCAGTGCCGCCGGCATAATCGAGATTCGCTCCACCGGCACAGCTCGGCAGCGGGCACGAACGACGGTACGGACTGCGTCGAACAGCCATACTCCAAGATGTGTTACGCCGCCGCCAAGCACCACACGATCAGGACTCAGGGTAGTCACGATGTTGGCAACGCCAATACCTAGGGCATCTGCAGCACGATCCAAAATATCACGCGCCACCGGATCACCTGCTGCCGCAGCCTGCCCGATGAGCTCCGGGGTAACACGGCGGGGATCATAGCCCCCAAGTTCGCCCAGGCTGGTAGTATTGCCGTGCACCAGAGCTCGGATGCCGAGGGCGGTAATCGCCGGACCACTGGCGAGCGTTTCAAGACAACCGCGATTACCACAGCCACACAACAGGCCGTGCGGATCGATGGTCATATGCCCAACCTCGCCGGCCGTGCCGTCGATGCCCAAATGGAGGCGTCCATTAATCGCAATACCACCGCCGATGCCGGTGCCAAGCGTGAGGCCAACGACGGTATGTGCTCCACGTCCGGCACCCCAGGTGGCCTCACCCAGCACAAAGGCGCGCGCATCATTGATTAGGATGACAGGACAGCCTAAGGCAGCCACGAGGGGCGGAACCACAGGCACATCAACCCAGGCGCTCGGCAGGTTGGGGAGCAGGAGCGTATGGCCGCTCGCGGCATCAAAGACCCCCGGCACACCCAGCCCCACTCCTTGCAGCTGGTCAGGAGGCACGCCCGCCGCGTGGCAAACGGCCCTAACGAGCTGGATCATACGTTGCAACACGGCCGGTGGTCCCTCGTGGGCTTCGGTTGGCACGACGAGCTGGCCGGCGAGTGTGCCCCGCTCCACATCAACGACGGCCACTGCAATCTTGGTCCCGCCCAGATCGACACCAACATACATAGGCTACTGCACCGACTCCCCAAATAACGCACCGGCCTGTCGCAACCGCATTTGAAGCTGCCCGACCGGCAGGTGGTGTGGATCAACAGATTGCGTCACGGATAGGGCTGCTGCCGTCCCCGCCGCTTGGCCCATCGCCATGCACTGGCCCATACTCCGAACTGATGCATGCGCATCGTGGGTGGCCGATAAGCAGCGGCCAGCGACGAGCAGATTGGTGACGTACTGTGGCAAGAGGGCCCGATATGGAATGTCGTAGGTACGACCGGCTGGGAGGTATTCCCAGCGCGTGTCGCTGCCCGGATGATGATCCTCGATGGGCGCACCGCACGCTGCGATGGCATCGGGAAAAGAGCGGGCCTGCAGGACGTCTTCGCGCGTTAGGCGATACTCGCCATGAACGCGACGCGTTTCACGAATGCCGATCTGCGTGCTGAAATTGATCAAATACGCTTGTTCATAGCCCGGCACGCGTTCGCGGAGGAAGCGGGTATACTCCAAGGCTTGGTGGCGACCCTCGACTTCGGCCTTGCTCAGCTGCACCGGATCGAGGGGGTCTACGCCGGTCACCCGCGTCATATTAGTGGCCATCACGCCAGGTAACGGCGTGCGATGGACGCTCCCTTCTTCGCGCGGCAGTCGATACTCACCGCTCAGATTAGCTTCGTGCATCAGCCGCACGAGGTCAGGGCGTTTAATCTGTTGTGCGCGGGGAACGTCGACATTGCCAAGTCGAAAGGTGGTTGTGAGCGATTGGGATGGGCCGTCTTCGCCCGCAGCTTGAAATGGTACACCCGCCCGGTAACATAGGTCGGCATCGCCCGAGGCATCAATGAAGATCCCCGCCTGGATCAAGCCAAGACCCTGTTTACCTGCGACGACGATGCCTGTGATGCGGTTCGCATCCATCAACACATCAACACAGAAGGTATGGAGCCGCAGCCGTACCCCAGCTGCCAGCGCCAGCTCTTCCCAAACCACTTGGAGTGTAGGTGGATCATAGGTCACAGCCTGCCCGGCCCCATAACTGCTTGGGCGCTCTACGATCATGCGGCGTGCACGGAGACGCTCGACAACCTCCCAGGGCAGTCCGCCTACGACCCGCCGGGCATCGTCACCGGGTATGTAGAAACCGTAGAAGGTGTCTAACACCATCGTTGACGTACCACCGAGAAAGCCATAGCGCTCGATCAGTAAGGTGTCGGCACCAGTGCGAGCAGCTGCGATCGCGGCTACACAGCCGGCGCACCCCGCGCCGAGGATAACTACATCGGCGGTAGCTATAATGGGAAGCTCAGCAGTGTACATGTGCATAGTAAAAGTTATATATACAGAATGTTGAATACATTAGCATACTCCTCATATGTCGTCAAGCAGCAGATCGCCCATTCTCATCTTAGCAAGACGATTGACAGTCTCATTTCCACATGCTAGAGTGAAAATATATATACGAAATATTGGATACAAGAATGCCGTCCACCCGTGAGCGTGCCAGGGCACTGATGTCGAAACAAGGGCTAGTTGTGACCGAACTGGCCCGTATCCTGTTCATGGCTGTACCGGGTGGACGGCTCGCGCCGGTACAGGAATATGCTGCACAACTCTCGGTCGGCACCGGAACAGTCCAAGCAGCGTTAGAGTATCTTCAGGAACAAGGAGCGGTGCGACTTGAAGCGCGGGGCCGCCTGGGAAGCTATGCCGCAGAACTTAGTTATCCACTTTTGTGGTCGCTAGCCTTCCAGCGTCCGATCATTGGGGCCATGCCTCTGCCATATTCGCGTCGCTTCGAGGGATTGGCGACCGGTCTGCGGCAACAGTTCGTGGGGGAGCCACTCGATCTTGATCTGCGCTTTATGCGCGGCGCGGCCCAACGGATGCAAGCCCTGGCATCACAAACGTGCGACTGGGCGCTCATCTCGCGGTGGGCGGCCGAAACGGCGGAAGCGCATGGTTTTGCCGTGCAGACCGTTATGGTGCTTGGTCCGCATTCCTATATGGGGGGCCATAGTCTTTTGCTACCCAGCGGTGTCTGCGAGCTACAAGCCGGTATGCGGATCGGCGTCGATATGCAGTCGATGGATCATGTATACCTTGTGCGTGCCATCAGCCGGGGCAAACAGGTTGACCTGCAGCCGATCGATTATAGCCAGGGCCTTGACCACTTGCGGACAGGAGCGATTGATGCGACGGTGTGGAGCGCAGAAGATATTCCGGCCGATTTGACGAGTTTAACCGTTGTACCTCTCGATCCACAAGCCGAACCAGCTCTGGCACCACTGGGCGAAGCTGTCATCGTCGTGAACAAGGATAACCAGGCGATGCAGCATGTGCTGGGTGCGGTGCTGGAACGCACTGAATTGTTGCACATTCAGCACGACGTTCTCGAACGCAACCGTCTGCCCAACTATTGATGTACGGCCGGTAGTCGCAGGCTCGCTCGATCACGTTTACTGCGGGCTACCAGAGGTCATGCATCATGCAGCAGCACTCTTGTCGCCAGCATGTGCTAGACTTGCATCCTTGAACGCAGGATACATTGAAGCCATAGCACAACCCAAGGAGGGCGAAGATGCTGCGCGTCTTGAAGATTGAGGGACAGGACCGGCCCGTCGCAGTCTGTGATTTGTGCCACGACCGCATTGCGGACGCAGCCGAAGGCAGGTTTTACTGGGCGACCAACGAAAAAGGAGAACTGGTTGAAAAAGGCCGCATTTTGTTTCTCCACCAGCGGTGTAGCAAGTCGTTTGAGAAGGGTAACCACCACCTCGATTGGTGCCAACTCCCGTTGGAGTATTTGCCCATTCTCCTGGGGGATACGCTCAACCTCGACTGGAATGCGGCGCGAAAGCGGACTGACGATGGAGGGCATAAGGAGCATACGTGATGCGTAGATGCCACGTCGTAGCCCTTCCTGGCCGTGCTATAGCACTCTTGGCTGGGATCTTCATCAGCTTCGCCAGCTTAGCTAGTTGTGCACAACCCTTTAGCGCAAGCGTAGACTGGAAGCCAAAGGTGCCGCTGCTCGCGACACAGTGGACCCAGCAGGTAACGGCGACGAACGCCCTACCAGAGTACCCACGCCCGCAACTGGTACGCCCTGATTGGCAGAACCTCAACGGTGTGTGGCAGTTCGCTGGTGCCACGGAGAACCAGGCACCTCCAATAAATCAGAACCTAGCCGAACGGGTGCTAGTGCCCTTCCCTATCGAATCGGCGCTATCCGGTATTCAACGGCACGCGGATCGGATGTGGTACCGACGCACGTTTACTGTACCGAACACGTGGAGTGGGCGCCATGTGCAACTCAACTTCGGTGCCGTTGATTGGCAGACAAGCGTATACGTCAACGGCCAGCAGGTTGGAACGCATCAAGGTGGTTATGATGCCTTCTCCTTCGACGTCACGGCGCAGTTACGAGGCGGCACGAACGAGTTGATCGTCGGCGTGTATGATCCAACGGACAGCGGCGGGCAGCCGGTCGGCAAGCAGCGCAACAATCCGAAGGACATCTTCTATACGGCGTCCTCGGGCATCTGGCAGACGGTGTGGCTAGAGCCAACTTCCCCCATTCATATCACGCGTCTCGACATGACGCCCGATGTCGCCGACCAAGCGCTACGGTTGATCGTACATGCGGAGGGAGATGCCGGCCAGATGGTAAAGGCAACGGCGCTCAATGGCGGTGTTGAGGTGGGCCATGCGACGGGTACGACGGAGACGGAACTGCGAATTCCTGTGCCCCAGCCCAAACTGTGGTCACCCGAGCAGCCCTTTCTTTATGATTTGAAGGTGTCTTTGAATAACGGTGCGACCCTAGTAGACGCTGTGACAAGCTACTTCGGCATGCGATCTATCGGTCTTGCTCGCATCGGGACAGCCTTGCGGCCGGTGCTCAATAATAAATTCGTGTTCGAAATGGGGACGCTTGATCAAGGCTTTTGGCCGGACGGAATCTATACGGCACCAACGGACGAGGCGCTGCGTTTCGACATCCAGAAGACCAAAGATCTCGGTTTCAACCTGATTCGCAAGCACACGAAAGTCGAGCCGCAGCGCTGGTATTACTGGGCCGACAAGCTGGGCGTGCTGGTCTGGCAGGATATGCCAGCGATGAAGCTCGAAGCTCCGTCTGCCCAAGCGAAGCAGGAGTTCGAGACGGAGCTGCGCCAGATGATCGATGAACACCGTAGTGCGCCATCGATCATGATGTGGGTGCCGTTCAACGAGGGTTGGGGCGAGTATGATCCGCGGCGTATCGCGGACCAGATTAAGCAGTGGGATCCAAGCCGGCTCGTTGATAATAATAGCGGAGTCAACTGTTGCGGTTCAACGGACGGTGGCAATGGTGACGTAGTCGACTGGCACGTCTATGTTGGGCCCGAAACACCCCTGCCATCGGTGGTACGGGCATCCATCCTAGGAGAGTTCGGCGGTCTTGGCCTCCAGGTAACCGGCCACCTCTGGCAGCCGGGAACGCATTTCAGCTACCACGATGAGCCCGATGCGGCGACGGACACCCAGCATTACGTTGCATTGATCAAGACCGTTGAGTCACTGATGTCACGTCTGGGTCTTAATGCCGCCGTGTACACACAGATCACTGATGTCGAGACGGAGCTAAATGGCTTGTACACGTATGATCGCGCTGTCCTGAAGCCGGACGCAAGTGCGGTCAGGACAGCTAATCAGCATCTGATCGACGAATCAAAAAAACTCAACCCATAGGGCATTTCGGCGGGAAGGACAAAGGCTTCCATTCATAGGGCCTTGACCTGTATCTGCTGTGGCTGCTTCGCAATCCTGAGCGGATTGCGAAGCGGGCGACCGAACAAAGGCACATCGAGTTCAAACACGTCGCCGTCGGCCGGCTTAAAGCCGTCGCCAAAGCTGACGCCATTGGCACCGAAGAAATGGACATGCACATCGCCGGGGCGGCGGAACAAATCGTATTTGAAGTGATGGTGTTCCAGGTTTGAAATGGCGTGGCACATATTGGTCTCACCACTCTCGAACGGCGTGTGCCAGACGGTCGCACCAGAACGTAGAATCCGGACGGAGCCGCTCACCGACTCAGGGAGCTCGCCAACCAGTAGTTCCGGTCCGAACGAACACTCGCGGAGCTTCGAGTGGGCCAGATAGAGGTAATTCTTACGCTCGAGGACGTGGTCGGCGAACTCATTGCCGATGGCAAAGCCAACGCGCCACGGCTGCCCATCGTCGGCAATAACATACAAGCCCGCGATCTCCGCCTCTTCACCGCCGTCGTCGGCAAAAGGCGGCTGGGTAAGCCGATGTTCGGGCGCGACTATGCAGCGCCCATCGCCCTTATACGCCCACTCGGGCAGCGCACCAGCTTCGCCGGCGGCGGGTTTGCCGCCAGCGAGGCCGATTTGGAACATGCGCGCGGTGTCGGTCGTAGCCGCCGTGAGCTGAGCATGCATCTGGTCACGCGATGTTGCACTACCCAAATGAGTAATGCCCGTTAGTGAGACGGTACAGCGTGCAGGATCTGGGTGATTAAGCGGGGCCAACAGCCGTTGCTCTGCGGTGAGCCGGTCGTAGTCGGCTTGCTCAGGTGACAGGTGTGTTTGGACGAAGGACGTCAGCGGAGCGCCCGCGCGGATGGCCGCAAGGGACAGATCGTAGACGCTCGCGTAGCCGTCGATCAGTCGTAGGGTGTGCTCATCCTCGCCTGCAACCGCGACACGCCGGCTACCAACGTCATCAAGAAACTGAACCAGTCTAAGCATGGTGCTGCTCCTTTATGCGTTGGGTGCGTCATCGACGCTGGTGTTTTGACGAGCCTGCCGGCGCTGCCAGTTCTCTTCGAACAAATCAAAGAAGATCTGTTCGCGCGGATGGGCAGCAACGAACTCCTCGTTCAACGTGACACCCAGCCCCGGTCCATTCGGCAGCGGGAAGCAGCCATTGACGGGATCGACCTCCGGCAGCCCCACCACGGCTTCTTTAACCCATGCGTCGGCAAAGTCATTGAAGTGTTCCTGAATTTTAAAGTTGGGGGTACATGCCGCGAGATGCAGGGCGGCAGCCGTTCCCACCGGGCCGCAGACATTATGCGGCGCGATCAGCATGTAGTAGGCGTCGGCCCAGGCTGCGAGCTTTTTCGTCGCTAAGAGGCCGCCAAAGTGCGTGATGTCGGCCTGGATGATGTCGGCGGCCTGTAGTTCGAATAGCTCGCGAAACTCGTACATAGTATGCATCCGTTCGCCGGTCGCAACAGGAATACCCAGCGGTGCGACGGCAGTCGCCACCTTTTGTAACGCACGCAAATTCTCGGGCGGCACGGGCTCTTCGATCCAGCCGGGACGGAAGGGTGCCAACTCACGGGTGATTTCGATGGCAGTCACGGGATTAAAGCGACCATGCATTTCGATCAAGATTTCGAAATCGGGGCCAACGGCGGCTCGGACCGCTTCAATCAACGCAATCGAACGCAGCTTCTCCGTCCGGCTTAGCTCATAAAAGCCAGCACCAAACGGGTCAACCTTGAGCGCACGATACCCACGGGCTGAGACGCGCCGCGCTGCGGTGTGAAACTCCTCGGTAGAGCGCTCGACGGTGTACCACCCATTGGCGTAGGCCGGGATGCGCTCACGCACGGCGCCGCCTAGAAGTTGGTAGATGGGCACGCCGAGCGCCTGGCCCATGATATCCCAGCACGCCATCTCAATGACGGCGATAGCGGAGGTCATGATCTCGCTGGCACGGGCGAAGTCGCGCCGGAACATGCGCTGCACCAGATCTTCGATCTTAAAGGGATCGGAGCCCAGGATGTGGTTACGGCCCGCCTCCTGCAGGTAGCCGAGCAACGCGTCGGTATGATTGACCATCCGCACTTCGCCGACGCCGCGTAGCCCTTCATCGGTCTCGACGACGACGAAGGTCAGGTTGCGCCACGGTGTTCCCATCACCATTGGTCTCAACGCGCTGATCCGCATGAGCTTGCTCCTCAATTATCAATACCATAGTCGTGCGGGTGACTACCTTGCCACACTACTCCCAGTAGCCGCCCGGAGCAAACAGTTCGTCCAGGCAGGCATCCAGGATGCCAGTCTCGTAGACCAAATCGAGCACAGTGTAACGACTGCGAATGGTGCGCGCCAGCCAGTAGCTTTCGCGCAGCTGCGCAAGGTCAACGCCGACGGCAGCTGGCTCGGTTGGACAACCTGCAGCGGCGAGTAGGTCGCGCAGTTGTGCAGCCGTCATAAGCTGTGCTTGCAGTTTGGGGCGGAGTGCGGGCCAGCGCTCTTGTAGCAGATGCAGGCGCTGACGGAGTTGGTCCACCGTAATGTATTTGGCGAGGCTCTCCTCGACCGCGTTGTCGGCCAGCTGTGGGATGTCATGGCCCTGGCGCACGGTCTGTTCTAGCTGAGCACGCGAGGGCCAATCACGACATAGGCCGTCAATATCCAGGGTGGTGAAATCACGGGCGAGCACGCGCTCATACAAGGTGGCCCCAGCAATCGATCCAACGCCAACCTTAAAGCCATGGGGTATGGCGGGATGGCCATGACCGAGCGCCTGCATCTCCCACAGATGACTGAAACGGTGCTCGCTGCCGGAGGCCGGCCGGGATGATTGGCTGATCTGCATGGCTACGCCGGCCATGATCAAGCCTTCGAAGAGGTATTCGATCACCTGGGGATCACCCGCATGCAGTCGGGCGGGTTCGCCGGTCCATGTGCGCAGCGAATCCTGTACGAGAGCCCACGCTTGTGGATCGATTGGCTCGATCTCGAGCGCGTCGGCCAGCATCCAGTCGGCGCCGGCCGTGACCTTGCCCAGCAAATCGCCATACCCAGTAGAGTTCATCTGCGCTGGGGCATGCGCCAGGATGTCGAGGTCGGCCAGCAGCGCCCGCGGTGCGGCGCATGACATCGTCTGCTTGAAGCCATCCTTAGTGATTGCCGCGCCAAAGGCGGTATAGCCGTCCATCGACGCTGCCGTACCCACGCACATGTACGGCCGGCCGGCGCGATGTGCCGCAAGCTTGGTAATATCGTTGAGCGTGCCCGAGCCCACCACGACGGGGATCGCATCGAAGGCGCGCAGCTTGTCCTCGAGTTGGAGGACGTTGTTGAAGTCGGCGTAGAGGGTGGGAGCGCCGGGAAAGATAATTGGCTCCTCAACCGTACGCCCATTCGCGCGCAGTCCCTCGTAGACGGTGCCGCCCGCGACGCCGAAGGTATGCTCATCCGCTACGATGACGGCAGAACTATCTTGAAAGCACTGCGCGAACGTACTGTCGACCGCAGCAAGCGTTCCCGCACCGATGACTACAGAGTGAGTGTCGCTGGCGTCGCGCAAAGCGGCCTGTATACGTTCGTTATCCATAGCTTCCTTACTTAGGCACAGGGCTGCTTACAACCCGTGCGCCAGATGATAGTACAGGTCATTCCAGCGCAGCTCTTTCTTGAAGCCGGCGAGCGTAGTGTCGTTGTTGATTAACAGGAACTCCATGCCGGCCATCTCGGCAAAGTCGGCGAGATGTTCGGCGGTGAGTGCGAGGCTGAAGCCGGTGTGATGGGCGCCGCCAGCATAAATCCAAGCTGCAGCCGAGGTCTGCAGATCGGGTTGCGGTAGCCAGAGAGCGCGAGCGACAGGCAGCTTGGGCAACGGTTCGTCGGTCGGTACAGCGTCAACCTGATTGACCACCATGCGGAAGCGATCTCCCACACCCATAACCGAGGCGTTGACGGCCGGTCCCGTCTGCGAATCGAAGACCAAGCGCACCGGATCGGCCTTGCCACCGATCGAGAGCGGGTGGATTTCTAGGGAGGGCTTGGTCCGGGCAATGGTTGGACAAACCTCCAGCATATGAGACCCCAGCACCTTCATCCCACTCTGACTCAGGTGATAGGTATAATCCTCCATGAAGGAGGTGCCACCTTCCAGGCCCGCGCTCATCACCTTCATTGCCCGCACCAACGCGGCTGTTTTCCAATCGCCCTCGCCGGCGAAGCCATAGTCATCGGCCATCAGGCGCTGTGGCCCCAGCCCGGGCAGCTGCGGGATGCCGTGTAGATCCTCGAAGGTTGTCGTGAAGCCTTTGAAGTTACCCTGTTCAAGAAAGTGGCGCAGCCCCAACTCGATGCGGGCACCATCACGAAGGGACGAACGTTGGCTCCCACCTTCGCGCAGCGTTGGTGCCACTGTATACTCGTCGTCGTATTGCTGCATGAGATGATCGATCTCGCTGTCGCTGATCTCATTCATACAGTCCACCAGATCGCCAACACCATAGCCACTAACACTATAGCCTAGCCGCATCTGGGCACTCACCTTATCGCCTTCGGTCACGGCCACTTCGCGCATGTTATCGCCGAAGCGCACGAAACGGGCACCCTGGGCGTCGTGCCATGCACAGGCCGCACGCGCCCAGGTACCCAAACTGCGTTGAACATCCTCGTCTTCCCAGTACCCAACGACAACCTTGCGTTCCAGCCGCATGCGGCTGCCGATGAAGCCGAACTCGCGGTCGCCATGCGCCGACTGGTTCAGATTCATGAAGTCCATATCAATATCGGCCCACGGGATATCACGATTGAACTGGGTATGCAGATGAGCGAACGGTTTCTGCAAGGCCCGCAAGCCGGCGATCCACATCTTGGCAGGCGAAAAGGTATGCATCCAGGTGATCAGGCCAACGCAGGCACGCGCCGCGTTTGCCTCCAGGCAAAGCTGGTAAATAGCATCGGGCGTAGTCACCACGGGTTTGAAGATGATATTCACCGGTATTGAAGACGCCTCGGAAAGGCCTCTGACAATGGCACGGGAGTGTTCGTCGACCTGATCTAACGTCTCCGGGCCATACAGGTGCTGGCTCCCGGTGACAAACCATACCTCGAATTGCTTGAGATCGATCGGCATCGAAGACCTCCTTATTTCTGTCCATAGACGTTGGTATAGCGATCATGGAGCTTAGCGACATCCTCAGCGGGCAGCTCGTCCGGCTGGCCTAATTGCAGCGCGAGCCAAACCGCGCGCGCCACGTCTTCGACCATGACGGCCGCTTTGACGGCGGCACGGGCATTCGGGCCAATCGTAAAGACGCCGTGATTCTTAAGTAGCACCGCAACCGACGAGCCAATATGTTCGACCACCTGCTGACCGATCGCCTCGCTGCCGATCATCGCGAAGCCCGCACAGGGGATCGGGCCGCCGAACTCATCGGCAATCGCCGTGAGGTAGACCGGAATAGGTTTATTAACGGCGGCAAAGGCGGTCGCGTAGGGTGAGTGTGTATGAACGACGCCGTTGACATCGGGCCGGTGGCGGTAGATATACAGGTGGCTAGCGGTGTCGGACGACGGCTTGAGCTTACCTTCGAGCACGTCGCCGTCCAAGTTCAGCACGACGTGATCTTCCGGATGTAGCTCGTCATACAGGACGCCGCTCGGTTTGATGACGACCAGGCCCGTTTCGGGATCACGAGCACTCACGTTACCGCCGGTCCACTTCACCAGATCGTTCTTGGGTAATTCCAGATGCAGCTTCCACACCTGTTCTTTAAGTTGCTCAAGCATGGTATCTCTCCGTTGCGTTCCCCGTTAGAGCTGCTTCGCGCAGTTGTTTGAGATGCTTCATGACATCGTTGGCACCGCGTCCGAAGTAATCGTGTAGGGTGACGTATTCGCGGTACAGTTGCTCGTAGATGGTCTGTTGCGGGGGACGCGGGGTAAACTCCTCGGCATGTGGGGGTGCCATATGCTCTGTGGCCGCGAAGATCGAATCATAGCCACCGACCGTCGGGCCTGCCGCAACCGCCCCATGCATCGCCGAACCAAAGGCACCGCCTAGGGTCGTGCCCATGCGGTGGATCGGTAATCCGGTGACATCGGCGTAGATCTGCATCAGCAGTTTGTTACGCTCGGGCAAGCCGCCGGCCGCGACAATTTCCTTGACAGCAACGCCGTTCGCTGCGAAGTTATCGATAATGATGCGCGTGCCATAGGCAGTCGACTCGAGCATTGCCCGATACATCTCCTCCGGCTTAGTCGCAAGGGTCATGCCCAACATCATGCCAGTCAGGTCGGCATCTACAAGGATCGTGCGGTTGCCGTTCCACCAGTCGATTGCCAGCAAGCCGTTTTCGCCCGGCTGCAAGCGCGCTGCCTTTTCCTCCAGTAACTGGTGAATGTTTACGCCGCGCGCCTCGGCCTCTTGTGCATAGGCCGCTGGCACACACTGTTCAACAAACCAAGCGAAGCTATCGCCAACACAGGCTTGGCCGGCTTCATAGCCCGGAAAGCCCGGGATGATGCCATTTTGTACCACCCCACAGACTCCAGGGACCTCGCGTGACTCGGCACCGAGCAACATGTGGCAGTTCGAGGTGCCCATGATAATGACCATCTGCTCGGGACCAAGTACACCGGCTGCCGGAACGACGACGTGCGCATCCACGTTTGCTGCAGCAACGGCCGTTCCGGCCTTCAGACCGGTCCATTGCGCGGCGGCCCCGCTCAGCCCACCGGCCTTAGAGCCGAGCGGAATAAGCTTGCGCGACATCTTTTCGTCGACAATATGTTCCAGCCGTGGATCGAGTGCCTTGAAAAATGCGTCCGGCGGGAAGCCCTCGCGCTGAGACCAGAGCGCCTTATAGCCTGCTGTACATTCGTTGCGCGTCTCAACACTCGTAAGCTGCCAGACTGCCCAGTCCGTAGCCTCAAGGATCCGGTCGGCAGCGGCGTATACCTTAGGTGCTTCGTCTAGAATCTGCCAGGCCTTGGGAAAAAACCATTCCGAGCTGATCTTGCCCCCATAACGCTCCAGGAAGGTGTAACCCTGGTCGCGGGCGATTTGATTCAGCTTGTTAGCCTCAGGTTGCGCGGCATGGTGTTTCCAAAGCTTGACCCAGGCGTGGGGCTGGTTGCGCAACTCGGGCAGGAAGCAGAGGGGTGTGCCATCCGCTTTGGTGGGAAGAATCGTGCAGGAGGTAAAGTCAATACCGAGGCCAATTACATCGGCGGGATCGACGCCGCTGGCCTGCAGCACGGCGGGAATCGCATGCTTGAAGACCTCAAGGTAGTCGTTCGGATCCTGCAAGGCCCAATCAGGCTCCAGGCGGATGTTGGTGTTCGGCAGGTGCTCATCGATCACACCGTTGGCATAAGGATGAACCGCCGTGGCGAGTTCTTGTCCATTCGCAACATCAACAAGCAACGCGCGCCCCGATTCGGTGCCGAAGTCGACGCCGATTGCATATTTGCGGCTACTCACGTTTCCTCCTTGAATCACCGGTAGCTTCGCCGTCCGGCGCATGTTTATTATCAAGCAAGCCATCAAGCCGTTCAAGCACGAACGTTGGCGTTAACCCCGAAGTCGCCAATTTCGCGCGGTCTGCATCGCCTGTGAGCATCAGGCAGGTCGCCATGCCGGCCGTGATACCCATGCGCATGTCGGTCTCTAGCCGGTCACCGACCATGATGCACTCTTCGGGGGGGAGATGCAACATCGCCATGACCGTCTCGACCATAATTGGTGAGGGCTTACCAACGATGGGCTCACAGTGGGCACCCGTACACGCCTCAATCGCAGCGATCATAGCAGCAGCATCTGGTTCGCCACCGCCCGGCGTGGGGCAGTAGCGGTCCGGATGCGTTCCGACGAGCCGGGCACCAGCGCGGATGGCATCAAAGGCGACCTGGAGCTTGTGGTAGGTAAAGGTCCGGTCAAACGAGGCCACCACGATGTCGATCTCGTCAGCCTGTTCGCTCAGCCGCAATCCCGCCGCAACCAATTCGTCCTTCAGCGGCTGCTCGCCGACCACAAATAGCCGTGCTTCCGGTGCCTCGCGTACGAGCCACTTGGCCATTACTACCCCGGAGGTCACAACGTCTTCCTCGGACGTCGGAATGCCCAGCCCAATAAGCTTGGCGGCATACTGCTGGCGCGTTTTGGTCGGATTGTTCGACAGAAAAATCGTGCGCCGGTGGGCAGCGCGCAGCGCCGCAATGGTGCTCGCAGCACCGGGCAGAGCCTTATCACCGAGATAGATCGTGCCGTCTAGATCGAAGACGTAGGCACTATACATAGACATGACCGGGCCTGCTTGCCATGCAGCATTCCTTCCTTGTTATAAGAAAAAGCCGAAGATGCCGGGACTCGGCTTGTAGGGCGCAGCGACGTGCGGCCAGTGCTCATTCGTCCAGGTCAGCTTTCTAATCTGCAACGTGATCGCGCCGTTGGCCAGCGCATCATAGTAGTGATGCACGAGCCAGGTCGTCTGACCGTCAACGTACACGGACTGGCCTCCCGGCCCATGCACATTGTCATAGCTTGCCAGGAGTTGATCACCGCCGCCCGATAGCATTGACGTCCCTGTCGAGTCGAGGTACGGCCCCGTAATCGTGGTGGATCGACCGACCATAATACGGTAGGTGCTATTCGCGCCTGCACAACACCTGTCGAATGAGACAAACAGATAATAGTAGCCGTCGTGAGCGAGAATGGCCGGAGCCTCGATCGCGCCCCCACCCCGCGAGGCCAGTGCATACAGCTTCTGGTCAACAGTTGATAGTTTGCCCGTGTTGAGGTCGAGGCGGCGCATCTTGATCCCGCTCCAAAACGAGCCCCATGCCAGCCAGGGGACACCGGTACTATCAAACGATAGGTTGGGATCGATCGCGTTCCAATTATCGCTGGCCGGGAGCGAGTCGATTACCATCCCCTCATCGACCCAGTGATAGTCCCGGCTTCCCGGATCAAGCGTGGTATTGGTGGCCAGGCCGATCACGGAGTTGTTCGTGCCGAAGTGTGAGCCGGCATAATATAGATGGTATTTACCATTGAAATAGGAGATATCCGGTGCCCACAGATCAGGAATAGTGCCGACGGCCTTGGTGATCCAGTCCGGAATCCTGTCAAAGACCGTGCCCGCCAGTTCCCAACTAACGAGATTGGTCGATTTGCGGATCTGAATGGTGCCGCCGGTCGCGAAGACATAGTAGGTATGGCCTTGCTTAATCATGCTCGGATCGTGGGCCTGCACATTACCTGGAGCGGCAGGCGCCGCTGGACGCGCCCGGCCGTAGGTGTACAGACCAATACCTGTCAGACAAAGCACGCCAAGCAGGCCCACGATGATCAGACGTAGCTTACGCAATCGCGCTTCCCCCCTGCTCTGGTGGCCTAACAGCGGCATGGAGCTCGATCAAGGCAACGCTGGGTAGCGGCAGCCGGACATGCAATACCAGACTGCCATCACGCAGCGGCTCCACACGATCAGGCTCATACAACTCAAGCCCTTGCCGCTCTCGGATCGCATGCAACTGGCCCGGCGATGGATCTTGCGGAGCGCCGGCAGCCTGCCACGCACTATAGCTGTTGCTATGCTGTCCATCGATGCGCCAATGGCGGATGTGGACGGAGTTTCCCTCGAACGGGAGCCGTTCAATCCGTAGTGCAACGTCGATCTCAGTTTGGTCCGTCAGATGTTGGTCATCCGCATGACGCCACACAAGAATCGCCACGCTATCGCGCCCGCTGAAGGTAGCCAGTGCGTCCACCTCCTCCGGCATACCGGCGTCACCATCGTCAAGGCGTTCTAGTGGCCAGGCTGCGCTAGACTCAACCCGGAGACGTGTATCACCCAGGCGTGCGAGGAGCCGGTAGGCGTTGAGTACAGGCTTCTCAATCGCGCCGGCAGTGAAGAGACTGCGTGTCCCTTCGAAAAAGCGCTCGCCCTCGAAGTAGAAGCTCCAGGTTGTGGCCTGCGCCACGTGTGCCTCACTCACGTTGTTCAGGTCTAGCAGCTTCTTCATGAGTTTGCATTGGAAGACGGCGTAATATTCGGTGTTGCGGTAGGCAAAGTTCGCATTGTCATAGATACCCCAATGCGCGGGTACAGACGCATCGCACTCATCGACGATGCAGGGCAGATCGCGGAACTCCTGATGTTCCCCGACAGCCCGCAATCCCTCGCGAACCTCCCGTAACATCTTCAGCATCGAGGGCGACTGAGGAGTGGGTGCGGGACCGCCCAGCGGACCATAGACACGCCAGGGGGTGAAGTAGGCACCCTTGGTATGAAACGAGACAAAGTCGAGCGGCGTCCGCGCCTCGGCACAGTGCCGCAAAAAGCCGCGTAGAAAGGTCGGGCCATTGCGCGCTAGATCGCCAGTGGTGGCAGGACCACCAACCTTAGCGTCCGCGAAGGCCGACTTGACCGCACCTGCAGTTACATCATACAGCGCATAATATTGTTCGGCCGTACCACGCCAATAAAATATGTCGGGTTCATTCCACAATTCCCATAACCAGTGCTGTACCTCGTCTAGCCCGTAGCGCTCCACACAGTGCTGCACCAACGCATGCACGAGATCACCCCACTTGGCATAGTCGGCCGGGGGAAACGACCATAGACCGGCCTCATAGGTGCTCCACTGCGTAGGGCTGGGCTCAAAAGGGAATTGCGCCTCCGAGGGGACGAGCGTCCGCGGTGTAAAGGCAAGCTCGACCAGTGGACGGTGGCCAGCATTGACGATGGCATCATACACTTGATCGGCAATCGCGAAGTCGTAAAATGGGGTACCCGTTGCATCCTCATGATAGACGTTGCCCGCACCCCAATGTGGGAGTGACCAACCGATGCCACTCATGAAGATATAGTGAGGACGTACATAATAGGGATGTTCGGCAAATGCGCCGATCGTTTTGAGTGCGCGTTTGCCGGTCGGCGTGTAGGTCCAGTTTAGCTCGTCATAGCCTAGGCTGGTCCAGATGCGCTCCACCGACCCACACCAGTCACCGCAATCGACATGCACAGTGGCTTGCCGTTCCACCTGCTCGGCCTGCTTGACCGCTGCTTCGGCGCTGTTTAGGTGTTGATAGTCTGCCATAGACAATGTCCCACGTTCCGTAAAAACAGCTGCCGGCGTACTCTTCAACAAGCGCCGGCAGGATGCGGCGCTAGCGCGAAAGCTGGAAAGTGATCGTCGCGAGCGAGTGGGGCGGAAGTTCGACTCGATAGTCATGCCCATCGCCCTGCACATCAAGCGCAACCGGAGCTACGCGATCCGGCTGGTGAAGACTGTTGCTCGCTCGCGGGCTATCAGCAGCCAATAATTGGCCGCTGGCTTTGCCGGTGCTCCCAGTACCTGCGATACGCACAGTCGCTGGCTGGTCCCAATGGCGATTGATCAATGTTACCGCCAAGCCGGAATCACTATGCGAAGCCGTAGCACTGACGGCCCTCGTGCCACTCGCCAAACTGCTGCCTTGCGTCACGTCAACTGGCAAGGCAGTGGCTCCCAGATGGGGCTGGTGTAATCGCAGAGCGTGGTAGGTGGGTGTGAGCCACATATGCGGGCCTTCGGTCATGACCACCGCTTGTAAGACATTGACGATCTGAGCCAGATTAGCCAGAGTTAGCACATTACATTGGCGATGAAAGCCTTCCAATGCGATGCCCGCCGCCAGCGCGTCACGCAAGGTATTGGCTTGTTCATACGTTACCGGCGATTGGCATACTGCTGTGCCGCGTGGACCCCATGGGCGCGCTTCTGGGTGCCAGACGCCCCACTCATCTAGAGCGATACCAATGCGGTGGCGCCCACCTGTAGCTTCTTTGATCGTCGCCGCCGTACGCACGACGTTTTGCTCCATGGCCTCCGCTTCGTCCAGCAGCCGGTAGTATTCGTCTTCGCTGAACTCAGTTTGAGGGCCACCATCAACCCAGTACGTATGGATCGACAGGTGATCAACGAGGTTGATGTGGCGGCCTAGTGTGTTAAGCAGCTTGGCGTTCCAGGACGAGTCGAAGCCGTTCGCAAACATCCGCGGCTCTTCCAGCCCGCAAGCGACAAGCTCAACGGTTGGATCGACATGGCGCATCATCGTGGCATAGCGTCGGTATTCGAGAGCGTAAGTTACGGCATCAAAGTTACCGCCGCAGCCCCAATTCTCGTTGCCGACACCCCAGAGCCGCACACCGAAAGGCTCAGACGAGCCGTTCGCAGCCCGCTCACGCGCCAACTTCGTCCGAACCGTGCTATTGCAGTATTCGAGCCAGTCGCACAACTCTTGTACGGTACCACTGCCAACATTCCCGGCCAGATACGGCTCGGCACCCAGCATTTGGCACAGGTGCAAGAATTCATGCGTGCCTAGGCTATTATCGTCTTCCACCTGCAGATCACACGACATGCCAAGGCGCACCATACGGTCGGAGGCCGGACCAATACCATCTCTCCAATGATAATGGTCGGCATAACAGCCACCTGGCCAGCGCAGCATCGGAACCGGCAGCGCGCGTAGCGCACCCAGTACATCACTCCTGAAACCTGCCTCGTGAGGGATATTCGTCTCACTGGTGCCAACCCACAAGCCCTCGTAGCAACAGCGGCCTAGGTGCTCTGCAAAATGGCCATACAGACGGGGGGAAATCGTGCCGATTGGGGCATCGGCTCTGATAATAAATGTTGTATCTTGCGTCATCGTTCCATCCCATCCTTTCCGCTTCGAAAGTGTTAGGCTGTAGTCCAACCTTGGCCGACGACGCCTCGTCTTCGACCTGCCACTGCCCACGTCATGTTCGTCGACTAAACGAATGCAGTCTTCTCAAGTCGGTTCCGACAGTATCATCAAACTTGTTCTTTGTCAATCCCGGCAATTTTAGTTGTTGTCCAGCTTTGTTTCGCCCTTATTTCCTAAAAGCAGCGCGGAGTCTGAGCTGAATAACCTTGTCATTCTGCCTACGTATTGGGACGCCAATCTGCTGTACAAGATCACCTCTTGACAACAATCAAGACATGCGAGTAAAATGTTTCGATATAGTTTGTGTTATCGGCTCTTCTATAGCAGACTTCGGTTGATACTGAGGGGTATACTATGGCGTATACTATCAAGGGCGCAATCATCCGACGATTACCCCGCCTTCGCAATCTCAAACGACGGGAAAGCTGAATAGTGACCCCGCGCGACAAAGCGAGCACCACGATCTTCCCGAACATGCGTGATGTAGCCGCGTTAGCCGGCGTCTCGCTTTCGGCCGTTTCATTGGTGGTGAACGACCGCCGTGGCGTTGGTCCAGACAAGCGCGCGCGCGTGGTTGCCGCGATGCATGAGCTGGGTTATGTCCCCGGCGGACGTCTAAGCACAGCCTCGGAAAAGAAAGTACTCGGGCTCTTGATGGAGTCGCTTGCAGTACCGGTCTACAACGATGGCTTTTACATGCGCATCATTGCCGGGATCGAGGATGCTGCGGACCGGCTCGGCTACAGATTATTACTGCACCGCTACCGCCCAGGCGTTGACCCGAGCAGCGATATCCGCGAGTTGATGGGTCGCGATGTCGATGGACTGATTGTCGCGAATGACGGCGACTTGACAGCTGATGTGATCCGGCAGATTGCCGGGCGCGCGCGTGCCGTCGTGCTCGTCGAAAACTACCTCAGCGAGCCCGTACACGCAGTTACTGCTGACAATTTTACCGCAGGTCTAACGGTAACCAACCATCTGATCGAGCTAGGCCACCGGCGAATTGGTGCCCTACCTGGGCCTCAGAAATATAGTAGCCTATGTGACCGGATGCGCGGGCACAACGTTGCGCTAATCGAACATGGGCTGGGCATTGATGGGGCGTTGCAACCACGTCCGAGCGTCAGCCATCCGAAAAAAGGTTACGTCCAGATGCACGAGTTGCTAGCCCTGCAAGAACGCCCAACAGCCGTGTTTGCAGTGAGCGATCAAACCGCGTTTGGCGCAATGGAGGCGATCAAAGAGGTGGGTCTGCGGATTCCAGATGATATCTCGATTGTGGCGATCGACGATGTTGCTGAAAGCGCATACAGCTCGCCCCCCCTGACAACCTTCCACGTGCCCAAATATAAATTGGGCGAGACAGCTGTGGCTCTTCTACACGATCTGCTATCCGGGAGTAGTCGGGCACCCGCTAAGACCGTGCTCATTGGCTATCTCGCGCCTCGGCAATCATGTGCTCCACCACGAACGAAGCAGTTAGCTAGTGTGGTACCGGACAGATCGGGAGAAAGCTAAACCGGAAGATGCCTAACATAGCACACTCCTTGCGTACCGTTTCGGTACGAACCGATGCGGCCCGCAGCTCATATAGCCCCATTTGCAGTGCCTTGCAGCGCATGTTACGCTTGTACGGCACGGAAGGAGAATGCCAGGCAGTTTTCGAGCGCGGGTAACCTATCGTGTTGGTTATCAGGAGTCATCACAACAGATTTCCTAGGGATGCAGTCTATCGGCCAACGTTGGCCGAGCCATCAGGAGAAAGACAATGCCCAAAGATCCCGAACGCAACCCGAAGTCCGTCGTTTCTCGTCGTGACGTTCTCAAACGCGTCGGCCTCGGCGCTGTAGGCCTTACGCTCGCCGCTTGCGGTGCAGGCACATCGAACGGTGGTGCATCTGCGGGTGCAACCGCTGCTACAGGCGGAACAACTGCCGCAAATGCGACCACCGGCGGATTAGCAGCGGAGACAGTGACGTCAGCTGCTGTAGCCGGTGCAGCGACTGCAACTACGGCCGCAGGTGGCGCAGCAACGGCTGCAGCTCCCACGCCAGAGCCAACAGTAGGCGTGGCTCAGATCGGTAAGGGTACCCAAAAGCTGGTCTTCTGGCATGGTCTCGGGGGTGCAGACGGCGCTACGATGGTCAAGATGCTGCAGACCTATGCTGCGACCAAGCCCGATATCGCCCTGAGATCAGAGACCTATGATTGGGGCGTCTTTTACCAGAAGCTACCCACTGCGACGGCAGCCGGCACGCCACCCGATATGGTGATCATGCACAGCTGGGCGATGAAGCAGTTTGTGGACCAGAGTATTCTGCAACCCGCCGAGGATATCTTCTACTCGGGAGGGCTGGTCCCAAAGAATGACTTCAATCCAGCCCTGATCTCGGCGGTCACCTTCGACAACAAGACGGCGTCCGTGCCGTTTGATAATCACGGTTGGCTGAACTGGGTCAACACGAAGGTAATCACGGACGCCGGACTCGACCCGAAGAATCTACCCAAGAATGGTACCGACTTTATTCCCTGGGCTCAAAAGATCGTGGTCGACGACAAGGGCAAGCACCCCAACGAGAGCGGGTTCAATCCAGACAAGGTCAAGGTCTGGGCGACCCACAGCTCATGGCAACGTTACACGCCCATGTCTACGATCTGGCAGTTCGGTGGCGGGATCTTCAGCGATGATGCTAAGAAGTCGCTGCTGGACGATCCAAAATCCATTGCCGCCATGCAATACTGGCAGGATCTCATCACCAAGCACCATGTAGTACCGCCGGCGGTTCCCGGTGTTGCCGGTCCTGGCGATCTGATGAAAAGCAACTCCATCGCCTTGATGTGGGATGGTACCTGGAACCTCAATTTCTTCAAAGATAATCCCGAAATCAAGGTACTCCCATCGTTCCTGAACTCCTATGCGCCCGATGGCAAGCAGGTAGTCAGGTTCGACTCGCACCAGTTCGTGATACCTGCCGGTGTGAAGGATCCGGGGCTCGCCGCAGCTAAGGATCTGATTGTGTACCTCTCTAACAACGGTGAAACGTGGGCGACCTCGGGCCAGGTGCCGGCGCGGCTCTCGGTTCAGGCTAAGCCGGCGGTCACTAGTATTCAGTCGGTCACGGTCGCTGCGAATCAGTTCAAGGCGATCGGGCGGCCAGGGCAGACGCACAAGGCGATCAACGAGATCGTGACAACTTACGAGACCGCTTTCAGTGCTATCCTGTCGAATACCACACCTGCACCACAGGCGATGCAGGACGCGAGCAAGGCAGTCCAGGCGATCCTCGACCGCGGATAGAGGTTAGGCGTACATGCGGTGCCGGGCACCGCATGTACCGATCTCAAGGAGAATAGAGATGGCTACGACTACGCAAGCGCGATCGGGAGCACAAACGCAACTCGCACCTTCGCGTCGTGCACAAGAGTTGCGCTCGCAGCTCCCGAATTATTTGTTCATCTTGCCGCACCTGATCTTCTTCGCGGTCTTCCTGCTTTACCCAATCCTCTCCGGTCTGCGGATGAGCCTGTACGATTGGAAAATCATGGCCACGACCCAGAAGTGGATCGGACTAGATAACTACACCAAGCTGATGCATGACCCGCTCTGGTGGCTGACACTGCGCAACACCGTTTATTTTGCGATCATGACGATGGCGCTCTCGATCATTGTGTCCCTTGGCGCCGCGTCGGCCGTCAAGCAAAACATCTTCGGCCGCAATTTCTTCCGGACGATCTTTTACGCCCCGGTGATCCTCTCCGTGTCGGCGATGGCACTGGTGATGCAGCGTGTCTTCGAGCCGCAACGGGGTCTTATCAATTACTACATCACCGACGTGCTAAATGGACCGCGTTTCATCTGGCTGGGCAACGCCCATCTCGTGTTGCCATCGATCTCGTTCGCAACGGTGTGGTGGACGTTTGGCGGTCCGATGCTGGTATTTCTGGCCGGATTGAATAGTATTCCCGAGTCGCTCTACGAGGCCGCCAAGATCGATGGTGCCGGGTCGCGCCAAGCATTTTTCCGCATCACGGTACCATTACTCAGACCGACCCTGCTGTTTGTCGCAGTGACACAGTTCATCGGTCAGATGCAGGTGTTTGGGCAGCCGCTAATCATGACGCAGGGCGGTCCGGGCAACGAGTCTAAAACGGTACTTCTGTACCTATACCAACAGGCATGGTCCTTCTTCCGGATCGGGTATGCCTCCGCTATGGCCGTCTGCCTCGCGTTGATCATGATAGTAGTCACGCTCGTTCAATTCCGGCTATTACGCGACAACGGCGACTAACAGGAGGTATTCAATGGCCGCTTCAGCACGTCAACTGCGGGATAATCCGCGCGTCTCAGTGGGAACCATACTCTTGTACATTGGTCTGGTTGTCGGTGCGCTCCTGACGCTCGGACCGATCGTCTATATGTACTCGCAAGGCTTCACGCCGGAGTCGGAGACGCTACTCTGGCCAATCCACTGGATTCCACCCCATCCAACGATTGGTAACTTCCAGCGAATCTTTAGCGATCCAACGCTGCCGGTCTTCCGCTGGCTGATCAACAGCGTCCTCGTGGCGTCGACCGTCACGGCGCTAGTGCTCTTTATTTGTTCGCTAACAGCGTATGCATATGCGCGGCTGCAATTCCCAGGCCGGAATGCAATCTTTTTTCTACTGCTCACCAGCCTTATGATCCCGGGTGCTGTGACGTTCATCCCGAATTTCCTGCTGATGCGCAACCTCCACTGGCTCGACAGTTACAACGGGCTGATCTGGCTCAACGGTGCGAATGTCTTCGGCGTCTTCCTCCTTCGGCAGCACTTCATGAGTCTGCCGAAAGAATTGGAAGAAGCGGCGATCGTTGACGGAGCAGGACGGTTCCGCATCTATTGGCAGATCTGCCTGCCACTTGTGTCGTCGGCAATGGTGGCACTAGGCATCTTTACATTTCTTGGAAATTGGAACGATCTGTTTTGGCCACTGATTATTCTGAGCGATCGTACTCGGTTGACGCTACCGGTCGGTCTCCAAATCTTGAGCAACGGGAACTATGTGCAGCATGGCATTACGATGGCAGCTGCAGCCGTCGCAACAACGCCGCCGCTGATCATGTACGCGATCTTCCAGCGGCGCATTATCGCCGGGATCACGCTGACGGGTATGGGCGGGCGATAGCTCAGCAATTATCCAACCAATGACAGACGAGTCGCGCTTTATGGTGGGCTGCAAATTGTTTACTGCTTTTTAGAAGGTGATAGATCATGCCAAAAGCGCTGACTCGGCGCGTCGTTTTTCAACCAGATGCGTACCAGGGTATCCAAAAAGGCATCAACCTGATGGCCAGCATTGTCCGGCCAACCCTGGGGCCATCTGCGCGTACGGTTGCGATTGAACGTATGTCCAACAAGGAGGCGGCGGAACTCCTAGATGATGGCGGGACGATTACTCGCCGCATTATTCAATTTGGGGATCGTGACGCAGATATGGGGGCGATGCTTGTGCGCCATTTGTTGTGGCGTCTGCAAGAGCAGGTTGGTGATGGAACCGCTACGGCGGCCACACTCTTTCAGGCGGTATACAACCAGGGCTTGCACTACGTTGTGGCTGGTGGCAACCCCATGCATTTGCGCCGTCACCTGGAGCATGGTGCACAACTGATCGTTGATCAACTCGACAACCTGACCCTACAGGTGGCAGGCAAAGCCAAATTGGCGCAACTAGCCGAGTCGATCTGTCATGAGCCTGCCTTAGCAGGTCTGCTGGGCGAAATCTTCGATATCGTCGGTCAGCATGGTCATGTTGATATCCGACGGGGCCACGGGCGTGAGCTAGAGCGACACTATGTAGAGGGCATGTTCTGGGAAAGTAGCCTTTTTTCAACGCATATGTTTAATGATCAACTTAAGTTGCGTGCCGATCTGCAAAATGCTGCCCTGTTGATCAGTGATCTTGAGATTACCGATGTGCACTTGCTGGTGCCACTGCTGGATATGGCAATGGCAGCCGAGATTCATACACTTGTCTTGCTCGCCAGTGAACTATCCGAGCGCTCAATCGCCTTTCTGCTGCAAGCCAGCCGCGAGCCGGAGAAATTTCAAGTGGTCGCAGTAAAGACGCCAGGTCTCGGCACGCTTGAACAAGCGGAGGCAATGGAAGATCTGGTCGTTTTGACAGGAGGTCGCGCCTTGTTGCAAGCGGCTGGCGATAGCCTCTCCCATGTAACGGTCGAAGACTTTGGACATGCACGTAAGATCTGGGCCGATAAGAGCACATTTGGTGTCGTTGCCGGAAAGGGCAATCCCCGTGAGTTACGCCGCCACATCACCAGTGTACGAGCGTTGTTAGAGCATACCGAAGACGAGCATGTAGTCACACGACTGCGGCAACGGGTCAGCAAGCTTATGGGCGGATCGGCAACGCTTTTGCTGGCACCTTCCACAGAAGCGGAAAATACCGTCCAGGAGGCCTTGGCACGGCGCACGATTGCGGCCCTGCGTGCCGCGTTACGCAATGGTGTCTTGCTGGGTAGTGGGCGGTCCTTGCTGGCATGCCGTTCGAAATTACAACAACAGCTCGTAGCAAGTGAAGATCCAGATGAGCGAGCTGCTTATCGCATACTCATTAAAGCACTGGAGGAGCCACTGCGAACGATTGTTGGCAATGCCGGCTATGACCCTGGAACTGTCATGGCCGAGATCAACGATGCTGCGCAGGGATTTGGCTTCGATGTACGATGCGGGCGTGTTGTTGATCTGGCGCAGGCCGGGATTTTCGATGTCGCTGCTGCACAAAAAGCGGCGGTTTACGGTGCCATTGCCGGCGCAGCACATGCCTTGACGATCGATGTGCTGATCCACTCCAAGAATCCCCAATACGTAGCAATGACCTAGCAGAGCGACAGATGACCACAACGGATGACCTATCCCTAGCAATCGCTGACCGTGTTGACAGCGTCTTGGCCCTTGCAGCCTCGCCAGGCTTCGAGCATGATCATACCTGCTTCGCAGCGCGAGAGTCGGGACTCTACCGTTCGGGCGATGGGGGAGTGAGTTGGCACTATCTGTATGACTCGTTGAAGCTCACCGGCCCGCTAACGACAACCGCAGTTGCCCTTTCTCCCGAATGGCAGACTGACCAGCGCGTCTTTGCCGGGGTTGACGGCGGGATACTACGGTCGACGGACGGCGGCAAAGAGTGGGTCATCATGAATGTTGCCACGCCGCCGCCACTGGTTTCGACGGTGGTCGTGTCGCCCAACTTTGCTGCTGACGGGATCGTCATCGCCGGAACGCTGGAAGACGGCGTCTTCAGATCAGCGGATCGCGGCAATTCCTGGCAGCCGTGGAACTTCGGCTTGCTCGATCTATGTGTACTGGTCCTGGCTATCTCACCAGATTTCATCCATGACGAGATGCTGTTCGCCGGCACCGAGACGGGGCTTTTCCGCAGTACCAATGGTGGTCGCGCCTGGCGCGAAGTGAACTTCCCGGCGGAACATGCCCCGGTGGTCAGTCTAGCACTGTCACCGGCGTCTGATACGGAAGCTGTCGTATTTGTGGGGACCGAGGAGGCAGGTCTGTTTTGCTCGCGCGACGGCGGAGACAGTTGGCAGCAGCTCGGTTCAGATACGATTAAGGATACAGTCAGCGCCATTGTGGTATCGCCGCAGTTTGCGTTGTGCCCGGAGTTGCTGGTATTATCAAGCAGCGCGTTGTTGATTTCACAGGACAGCGGGGAATCATGGTCCGAGCGACAGCTGGACCGGGATGCGGAGTTGGAGATGAGTATGCTCCTTACGCCACAAGGGATAGGCCCTGATGCGCCACTGCTGATCGGCTGCAGCGACGGCAGTGTGCTCCGCGTTTCATAGCACGCCGGTTCCGCAGCCGGGGCGTTTCTCCCAATACCGGTGCCGAGGAACGCTCCCTGCTACTCACGTTCGACATTGCTCGCAGGCACGTCGGCTTGAACGGTGGAGCATTATATGCAGCAACTCACTCAACTTGTGCAATATCCTGTACGCTGGATTGGTGGATGGTTTCATTTCCTTTTGCTAGTCCTGGCGCTCGTGGCAGTGGGTGGGGGACTACTCTGGGAGAGGCAACGGCATACGCCGGTGCCACCGGGGGCACAGAATATCCAGAGCACGATCAACGCGGGTGTAGCACAGACATCATTCCGGGTGGCCGAGTCCGTGGCAGATGTACGGTCCTTTTATCGGCAGGTGATGCCGCAACGAGGCTGGCAGTACTGTGGAACCCAGGGAACGCCACGCTGCAGCAATATGATTGCGCTCGTCGGCGGAGCTGACCAACAGACCGATGTGTATCGAAAGCCCGGTGACACAAGCTATCGCGGCTCCACGGTCGAAATTTGGCCGATCCAAAACCCAGGGGGGCAAGTTTTCGTCACCATATTCGAAACGCAGCCCCATTGAGCCGAGCGTTAGCGCTACGCCTCAAACTGATAGATCGTTGTTTGGCGGTAGGTCTCGCCAGGTCGCAGCACCGTCGGTGGGAATTGCGGCTGATTGGGCGAGTCGGGAAAGTGTTGGGTTTCGAGGCATAACCCGCTATGCGCTTTGTAGCTCTGACCGCCCTTGCCCGTCAGGCTGCCGTCGAGCAAGTTTCCCCCGTAAAATTGGACACCGGGCTGTGTTGTGTGGACCTCCATCCTGCGTCCTGTCGCCGGGTCGAAGACGCGGCCTGCAAACCCCAACGTCCCGACGGGCTTATCCAACACCCAAGTATGGTCGTAGCCGTGGCCATAGCGAAGCTGGTCATCAGGGGCAACGCTCCGGCCTCCGATGGGCGTCGACGTCGTGAAGTCCATGGGGGTACCATGTACGGCACGGAGTTCACCGGTCGGAATCAGGGTTGGATCGACCGGCAGAAAGCGGGTAGCGGCAAGTTCCAGTTCGTGGTCAAGAATATCGCCGCTACCTCTTAGGTTGAAGTAGCTATGATTCGTTAGGTTGATGATCGTTGGCGCGTCGGTCGTCGCGGTGTAGTCGATCTGTAACGCGTTCTGGTCGGTCAGAGTATACACGACGGTGACGGACAGGTCGCCGGGGTAGCCTTCTTCGCCATCCTTGCTCCGATAGGTTAATTCTAGACCTGGCCCATTAAGTGAGGCATGCTCCTGAGCGCTCCAGATGACGCGGTGGAAGCCATGGGACCCACCATGGAGATGGTTGGAGCCATTATTGCGCCCAAGTGAATACAGGCGACCATCCAACTCGAACTGGCCCCCTGCTATGCGGTTGCCGTAGCGCCCGATCATGCTGCCGAAGTAGGGGTGCTCATCCAGATATGGTGCCAGTGTATCAAAACCCAGCACGATGTCTCCCAGCTTGCCGTTGCGGTCCGGCACACGCAAGGAGGTCAGGACGCCTCCATAGGTCATGACTGCCGCTTCCAGCCCACTGCGATTGACAAGGATATAGCAATCAATGTTTACGCCAGTAGCGGTCGAGCCGAAATGGTGTTGTGTCATGCTCATAAAAACAGTCCCTCTGTTAGCGTGCAAGTAGTAGGCTCTGCGTCGCTCTGATCCAGACCTGCATAGCACCTGGCTCACGATTGTTCCAGGCGAAGTATGGCACGGCGTGTAGCGTACAGGGCTGCGTTGTGGGCGGCGTCGGCCGGTATAGCATGCCCTGCCAATCGGCAGGATCGAGCGCTCCAGCCGATCCAGTCAGGATTGTGATACCGCCCAGCAAGTCCGGCTCGTGCTGAGCGGCAAGCGCCGCCAGATCCGTAACCACTAAGCGGTGAAGCGGCAAGGCATGGTCCACCTGCTCAAGACAATACACCAGCGGACCGCGCTGCAAAGCGACGTGTCCAACATCAGCAACAACATCCGGGTGGGCGGAAAGGGCCACCACCGGCATCGGTAGCGTGAGCATGACCGTATCGCCCGGCTGCCACTCGCGCTCGATCCGCACGTAGCCCTGTACCACATTGGCCTGGAGATCGATCACAGTCTGGTTGACACGCAGTTCGGCATCATCGCACCAGCCTGGGATACGCAACTGCAAACCAAATTCAGCCGCTTGTTCCGGCTCGACGTGCAGCGTGACGGTGCCATCCCACGGATAGTTCGTCTCCTGGCGCAGCATAATCATCTGATTCGCAAGCTGAAAGCGACCCGTACACTGTATATACAGATGTACAACCAGATCCTGGTCATTGTAGCCATAGATATACTGGCCCAGTGAGGCAAAGAGACGAGCTAGGTTCGGTGGACAACAGGGGCAGATGAACCAGGGCTGGCGGTGATGGGTGCCATCGCTAGCCAGCGGATTGTCATAGAAGAAAGACTTGCCATCAAGACTCACGCTGCTGAGCACGCTGTTGTAGAGCTCCAACTCCATGATATCGGCATAGCGCGCATCGCATTCAAGCTGCAACATACGCTGCGCCCAGAAGATCATGCTGATGGCAGCGCAGGTTTCGGCATAGGCACTCTCGTTGGGCAGATCATAGTCGCCGGTAAAGCCCTCATTTTGTTTGGAGGTGCCAATACCGCCGGTCACGTACATGCGCGTGGTCGTGAGATGCTGCCACAATTGGCGGCAGGCACCCAAGAGTCTGGCATCATCGTAGGCTCCGGCCAATTCGGCCATGGCGGTGTAGAGATAGACAGCTCGCACAGCATGACCAACCACCTCGCGCTGCTCGCGCACCGGGCGATGCGACTGGTTGTACTCGAAGCTTTTCGCCCAGAAGGTGACAGGGTCCTCGCCGCGCAGGCGGGCTTCTTGCTCGAAGTAGTGGGGCTGCCGACCACGCTCGTCAACAAAATACCGGCTCAAGGCGAGATAGCGCTGCTCGCCGGTCGCACGATGGAGTTTGACGAGCGCCAACTCGATCTCGGGGTGACCGGGATAGCCGAGGCGCTTGCCCGGCTCGAGCCCGAACATGTCGTCGATGTGATCGGCATAGCGGCAGACGATGTCGAGCAGCGAGCGCTTAGCGGTGGCGTTGAAGTGCGCGACGCCGGCCTCGATCAGATGACCAGCGCAGTAGAGCTCGTGCCAATCGCGCAAATTCTGCCAACGATGCGCGGGGTCAACGTAGGTAAACCAGGTGTTGAGGTAGCCATCAGCATGCTGTGTTTGGGCGATGAGCGTGATCACGTCGTCCAACAGCGTATCCAAGTGCGGGTCGGGATGCGTGGCAAGGCTGTAGCTGGCAGTCTCGATCCATTTGGCGACGTCCGAATCCCAGAACATTGTTGTGGTACCGCCCCAGGCACCGCGCCGCGTCGCTTGTTCCGGCCAGTGCCAGCCCGGCCGGAAGGCATCAATGCTGCCGGTGGCGCGTAGTTCGCGATACAAATGGCCGATGGTACCGGTACGATTGGTGTGTAGTCGCGGAGCCCAGAAGGCATCATCAATAGTTACGGCGGTGTGTGGGAGTGAGGCATATTGCTGTCGGACAGTGCCGTTGACGCCAGCGGAGGAATCAGGAGTATGTGCCATAACCGGTGTTGCCAACGTGGGCCTTCTTTCCTGCAAAGCGCGGCCGGTCATTTCCTGCCTGCTCTTCACGCCGATCATAGGATGCTAGGCTTGAGATGTCAAGACTGATGCTTTTGGGTGTCTCACCGAGTGCCGTAGACGGACCCATTGCCAGAGTGTCAACATGGTGCCGACGAAGGTCAAGCCGGCACCCAGCAGAACATCCCACGGACGATAACGGAACACATACCGGTGTATACCGGCGGGTGCCGGCAAGCGGAGCCATTGATCGGGCTCTAACGCGACGGCTTGATTGTCACGTGTGGCCGACCAACCAGACCATGCATGTTCGCGAACGGTTAGCTCACCGGCTTGCTCGTTTGTGCAGGTGAGCATCACAGTGCCACCACTGCCGGTCGCGGCACAGGGACTGAGGTCTGCACTCGTCGCAACCGCTGCATAGTGTTGTTCCCCGTAGCGGTAGACGGGAATGTCGTTCAGGTTGCCCACGGGCTCCGCATGGGCACCGGGAAGCGCGCCCAGATCATTACGATTGATACCGGGCAGGCTAGCCAGTGGGCCTACCCTGACCAACGCGGGTGGGGCACCATCCCGTAGAGCTTCGAGATACGGCATGGGAACCGTTTGCCACTTGAAAACCCAGACAATGGGCGATAGCTTAAGACCAAGATCGAGACCTGCTTCCGTCCAGCGTAGTTCACCAAAGGGCGGCGCAACCCATTGCAAGCTGGGGGTACGTAGAGCGACGATGGCGCTGTACAATGACTGCATGTTGATGGTGCGCAAGGATGATTGAGCGAGTGTGGCCGGCGTCCATAACCCATATGCGAGTGGGATGCACAGCAGCCAGGTGGGGCGCAGCCTGGGTCGTGCCCTGTTAGACTGGCCCACTAGCGGCAGCTTCAGCATAGGCCAAGGATGCTTTAGAAGACGGTCCAGGGTATAGGACGCCAGCCCGATGATCGCCGGCACTGTCAGGCCGGCCAGCAAGGGAGTATGACGTATATTGGCGACCGTGGGCAAGCTCCCGCTTAACCACCGGAGTGGAGTTGCACTCGCTAGAAAAAACATGAGCAGAGCACCGCTCGCCAGGAACCAGATTTGCCGCTGTGCATAGCCGCGTGCCACACCCAGCGACAGCAAGGCGAGGAGCACTGCGAGCCAGCCAATGTAGAGATTGTAGAGATAGGGATATGGTAGCTGGCCCAGGGTTGTTGTGAGTGCCGATCCCTGCGGGGCAATAACCAGATTCAAAGGGATGTAAGCCAGCGGTTGAGCAGCCTGAAAGGTCGGATCGGTGTCCTTTGTGATGTGGGGCCAAAAATGTAGCAACGGCACGAGAAAGATGCCAGCGAGCAGGAGCGCGAGGCCAAGCGCCAGAAGATATTCGCGGCCCACAGGGAACCAAGGCCTACGCCGCTCCAGTATCAGCCAGAGATAGGCGGGACTCCAGCCAAGTAGTGCAAGCTGCAGGTAGGCTTGTCCTGAAACGAGCGCCAGTGCGCCCATGACGGCTAATAGCAGAGTCGCACGGCGCTCGCGAGTCACACCGAGATCGAAGGCGGCTGCCAGGGCGAGGCTACAAGCGGCGGTCGATAGCACCAAGCCGAAGTTGCCGTTCTGCATGCGCCCAGCCAAATGACCACCGACCACGGCAAGGAGTGCGCTCCAAAGGCGTGCTACCGTCCCAAGCTGTAACACCCGCGCGATCCACCATTGTGCGATGCCACCGAGCGCTAGGGCAACGACCACAGCAACTTTGGCACCTGCGCTCACACCCCACAGCACGGTCGTGAGCATCACGAGCGGGTGGAGCATGCTGCCAAAGAGGTCGGCCAAGGCCGGGGCACCACCATTAATGCCACCGTTCCACAACGCACACAACCCGCAGCGCTGTAGCTGGATCCACAGATGGTGCGTTTGTAGTTGGGTGCCCCATTCGCCGCCGACCGGCCAGGTATATGGATTGAAATCGAGGAAGGCACGTCCGACCCAAGCGGCCCAGACGCAGATCAGAGTGACCTCGGCCCATGACTGCCACCTACCATACAGCTTCAAGACTGGTACACCCGCTCGCCGCACCGCACCTACGGACCGTGTCACGGCTTGCTGCCTAGCTATCGGCAAGCGGCGTATGACCCCATTGCCAGTTTTGTCTCGATCATGCTTGAAGCGCGCCATCGCTCCTTCGGTGGGCTGCGGCCACGCCGCAAAATTCATGAGCGAGTCGTAAAACCGTTGTGCATGGTCGATACACGGATGAGAAAGAAGCTCGGTCGCCAAGATGAGGAGGAACTCTGGTTTATCGGGGGCCTTTTCCAATTGATTGATAAACTGTTTCCTGTTTGGGTACAGCATTCGGTTATGGGCCAGAAGGAGCCTGCCGCCGAAAAGCACTAACTCGACCGCGGTTTCGGCCAATAAATATGGATTGCTGCTGTAGTCGGCGAGGTACATGTAGGATAGATGCACCGGCAATTGGCTCACGAAGCTTTTCATTTTTTCCGCACGCTCATGCTCTGGATATAGCGCAATCCGCTTAATAAGCGGCTCAACATCAGGACTATGAGAAAAGGCGATGAGCGCGTTGGTGAACGCAAAGCGTTGGGGCTCGGGTGCTCTTGTGGCGGCATCACGCAGAAACTGCAGATCGACGATGGTTCCGCTAGCTTGTCCTTGTGGATAATCAGCCACGTCATGCGCGTCAATGGTCAACTCGCCGGTCGTTTGCCTCTGTTGGTATTCCTCCGCTGTGCTGATGAGATAGAAGTCAATATCCGAGTCGGCACGAGCTTCGCCGCGAGCAACCGAGCCAACGATCAGTAAGGCTTGGAAGCGAGGATCGTGTTGGAAGCGAGCAGTCAACTTCGCAATCGTGGCTTGATGATGTGCGTGCATAGCGCCTGATTATACCAGCAGCGGTTCCACGCGTTTGACAGCAACTAGTGATCCCGCTAGAGTAGCGATGACCCTGTTTGGGCGTATCAAGGATCACGGGTGATCAACATGGCCCAGACGGAAACTGTGAGTGAGTCGACCAGCAACGTCTTACGCAGTGATGCGCCGTTGCCGCATTGGAAACGCAACTTCGCGGCGAATTTCATGGACGTCATGTTCTTTTCGCTCGGGTTGGCGTTTGCTTCGACCACGACGATCATGCCGGTGTTCATCCGGCAACTAGGAGGATCGCCGCTGATCATTGGCCTGGTGCCCGCCGTGGTACAAGCCGGCCAGATGCTGCCACCGTTGTTCGTAGCGCCCTATATTGCCACCCTGGAACACAAGCTGCCCTTTGTTTTGAAGATGACCCTCGGCGAACGCCTACCATGGCCGCTTCTGGCCCTCACGGCGATCCTGCTGGCACCCCGCTACCCGCTCGTGATGCTGGTGCTGACCATTGTCCTGATGGCGATTTTTGGTCTGGCCGGTGGCATCTGTACCCCGGCCTGGATGGACGTCGTTACCCGTGTCACCCCTTTGCGTATCCGCGGGAAGCTGTTTGGCTGGAGTGGAGCGCTGAGTGGCTTACTAGGTGCAGGGGGTGGCTTGGTGGCTGAGCGTGTCCTTGCCGGCTTCGCCTTTCCTTACAATTTTGCGTTCTGCTTCGCCGCCACCAGTGTTTGCATGCTGGGTTCATTTCTGGGGCTAGCCGCAATTCGCGAGCCGGTCGCCGAGGAACGAACGCCACCAGGATCGATCCGGGCCTACGCGCGCGAACTACCCGCGATGTTACGCCGTGATCGTGACTTTAGTCTGTTCCTTGTTGTTCGTATCCTGAGTGCTCTCGCCGGTATGGCCACCACCCTCGTGGCGATCTATGCCACCGGGCAACGTGGCTTGCCCACCAGCGTCGTCGGCCTGTTTACCGCTGTGATGCTCGGTACCCAAGTGATCACGACCCCACTCTTTGGGACGATTGCGGACTGGCGTGGCTACAAAAGCTCCTTACAATTTGCACTGCTCGCCCAGGCAGTAGCGATGCTCCTCAGCCGGTTCATGACAGATACCCTCGGCTTTTCCCTGGTCTTTGCCCTAATTGGAGCCGCGAGTGGGCTCGTTTTCACCACCACACTCAACCTCGTCGTCGAGTTTGCTCCCCCGGCCGACCGCGTTGCCTACCTCGGGCTCCACGGGACCCTGATCGCGCCGGCTGTTCTGCTTGCACCAGTGATCGGTGGTGCCGTCGCGGAGGGTGCCGGATATCCGCTGTCCTTCGCGATTGCGGCCACCTGTGGCTTCATCGCCCTTGCGCTCTTAACCTTCTGGGTCCGCGATCCCCGCTACCGGCAACTTGCCGTCGAGGGAGCACAACCGCCTGCGGCGTGATTCACGCTGCGCTATAATAGCTGTCGATCATCACAAGGTAGTGTCTATGACAACTCAATCCATCAGCTTCTTCGAGGCCTCGGCACCGGTCAGCGTGCCGCTCGAGACGGTGGCCGTGCGTCTCCACAAAGTGGACGATGTCGCCATCGTGAAAGACACCCTCATGAAAGGGACGACCCTCCTGCTGGCCGGCAACGACGGTCCGCAGCAGATCACGGCCAACAGTTTGATCCCCAGCGGTCACAAAATCGCCCTGCGTGCCGTGGCCGAAGGCGAAGCGGTGCGGCGTTATGGGCAGGTGATCGGCTTCGCCAGCCGGGCAATCGCGCCCGGCGAGCATGTACATACCCACAACCTGAATGCCCAGTATTTCAGCCGCGACTATGAATATGGCGTTGATGCGCGCCCGATCGACTATGCACCGCCAGCGGAGCGTCGCACCTTTCTAGGCTACCGCCGTCCATCGGGCAAAGTCGGCACTCGCAACTACATCGCCGTGATCTCGACGGTGAACTGCTCGGCACATACGGCCCGTGAGATCGCCCATGCCTTCACACCTGAACGGCTGGCATCCTATCCCAACGTCGATGGTGTGATCGCAATTGCCCACCAGGCCGGTTGTGCCAACCAGATCGGCGGCGAGGATTATGTGTTGCTCCAGCGTACCCTGGCAGGTATGGCTGCGCACCCGAATGTTGGCGGTTACATTCTGGTTGGCCTTGGCTGCGAAGCCAATCAGATCAGCGCTTTGGTTGAAAACTACGGCCTGATGGATGATTCGGAGGCCGAACGGCATGATCCGATCAGTCTCGTGATCCAAGAAGAAGGCGGCATTCGCAAAACGATTCGGGCCGGCATCACCGCCGTCGAACAACTGCTGCCGGTTGTTAACACCACCGCCCGCACAGCCGAGCCGGTCAGTGAACTCATGGTGGCCCTCCAATGTGGTGGCAGTGATGGCTGGTCCGGGGTGACGGCGAACCCTGTACTGGGCATGGTCGTTGACGAGATCGTGCGGCAGGGCGGGACGGCAGTCCTGGCCGAAACGCCGGAGATTTATGGTGCCGAACATTTGCTAATTCGCCGTGCCACCAGCCGCGACGTGGGCGATAAACTTGTCGGCCAAATCCATTGGTGGGAAGAGCATACCCGCCTGCATGGCATCGAGATCGATAATAACCCCAGTCCGGGCAATAAAGCCGGTGGTCTAACCACGATTTATGAGAAGTCGCTGGGCGCGGTCGCCAAAGGCGGCACTATGCCCCTAGCCGGCGTCTATGACTACGCCGAGCCCGTGACAGCGCGCGGCTTTACGTTTATGGACACTCCCGGTTATGATCCGGTTGCAACCACCGGTCAAGTCGCGGGCGGCTGTAATCTGGTCGTTTTTACGACCGGTCGTGGCTCCTGTTTTGGCTTCAAGCCTGCGCCGTCGATCAAAGTCTGCACCAACACCCGCACCTACGACCAAATGACCGAGGACATGGATCTCAACGCGGGCCAAGTCCTCGAGGGCCTGCCGATGGAGCAAGTTGCCGCCGAACTGCTCGACATCGTCATCGCCGTGGCCTCCGGTCAACCGAGTAAGAGCGAGGAACAAGGTGTCGGCGAGGCCGAGTTCATTCCATGGAATCTTGGTGGCACATTATGACGACCGGAGGGAGTGCAACCATGTCAGCTTTCCCACGCCTTGCTACGATCCGCCAGCAGGTCCCGTCTGCCCCGCTGGCCGATATTCCCGGTACGGTCCGCGCAGAACTCCAGCGAATCGCGCTGGCCAACCACATTCGCTCCGGTGCACGTATTGCGGTGGCTGCAGGCAGCCGTGGTATTGCTGACTACCCGCTGGTGATTAAGACCATCGTAGCGGAACTGCGGACGTATGGAGCCGAGCCTTTCATCTTCCCTGCGATGGGCAGCCACGGTGGCGCAACGGCCGAGGGGCAGCGCGGCGTGTTAGCCGACTTGGGAATTACCGAGCAAAGTATGGGCTGCCCGATCCACAGTTCGATGGAGGTGGTGCAGGTCGGTACCACCTCCGGTGGCCTTCCCGTCTATTGCGATGCCGCCGCGCATGGCAGTGATGGCATCATCATCGTCAACCGCGTCAAAGTGCATACCGACTTCCATGGCCCTACCGAAAGCGGCTTAGTCAAGATGATGGCGATCGGCCTCGGCAAGCGCCAGGGTGCCATCCTGATTCACGAAGGTGGCGTACGTGGGCTGCGCGATGACATTCCGCAGGTGGCAGCGGTGCAGGTGAACGCATCGCCGATCCTCTGTGGCGTGGCGATTGTCGAGGATGGTAACCACCATGTCAGCATGATCAAAGCACTCCCGGCGGCAGCCATTCATCAGGAAGAGCCCGCCATCCTTGCCCGTTCACGCTCACTGATGGCCGCTCTGCCGGTTGCAGCCTGCGATGTACTCATCATTGATCGCATCGGCAAAGAGATCAGCGGTGCCGGGATGGACCCCAACATCATCGGGCGTACCTTTATCGACGGTGAGCCGGAGCCAGTGTCACCGCACATGCGCGTGGTCGCGGCCCTACGCCTGACCGAGGCGACGCACGGTAATGCCTGCGGCCTCGGCTTTGCCGATCTCGTTTCACAACCACTAGTGGACGCGATGGATGAGGAGGTCACACGCATCAACATCGCTACCAGCGGTTTTCCAATCCGTGGGCGCACTCCGCCCAGCTTCGCCGATGATCGCCGGACGATTGAGCAAGCCCTCCTAATGGCAGCCAATGGCAACGGGCGTCATGACCTGACGCTGATGCGTATCCGCGACACGCTGAGCCTGGACCAACTGCAGGTTAGCGAAAACCTCCTACCAAGGTTGCAGGAGCAAGCTGGTATTGAGATCGTGGTACCGCCCGAACCAATGCAGTTTGCCGTTGATGGTGCCTTGTTGTAACAACCCTATGACCGGCGCCCATAGCAGCGGGATGCCCACAAGTGGACATCCCCTGCTTGTTTCAACCGCGTTTGTAGCTCCGCCTGGTGTTGCGGTTAGGAACGACTTCCGACTGCTGCCATACGTATGACATTCCAGGATAGCTTCGGTAGCGTAGCCGTCAGCTTGCCTTGCGTAAGCTGGGCATCCCCATTCGCATGTGGTACGACCTCAGGAGGTCGCTCGATCGTATTCTGGGCCATCGGATCGGCATGCTCAAGTACTAGGTGCTCAACAACTTCGTAACCACCGACACCGCGCAGGTCACCTTCTAGTGACAACGCTTCCTCCTGGCTCCGATTAACGGCAAAGACCGTTAACTGCCCATGCTCTTCGTCTAACACGGCGACAGCATCAATGCAAGGCACGCTGTCATAGGTCGGGTTGCTATACCTCGGCGAATGGACCTGCAGGTTAAGGACGGTGCCTCGCCCGTAGCGCGAGGCGTGCATGAATGGGTAGAAGGTTGTTTGGCGCCACGCACCACCACCTTTGACTGTGCTAATAGGCGCTATTGTGTTCACGAGCTGCGCGAGGCAGCCGATCTTGACACGGTCGGCATGGCGCATCAAAGTGATCAGCATCAGTCCCACGACCAGTGCATCCTCGTGCGTGTAGGGTGCCTCGAACAAGGGCGGTGCCACCTGCCAAGGCGTCTCCTGCATGAGTTGGCGGTCAACTGGGTTCTGATACCACACGTTCCACTCATCGAAGGAGAGGTAAAGCTGCTTCTTGGAGTGCTTTTTAGCACGGACATAGTCAGCCGTAGCAACGACTGATTGAATGAAGCCGTCCATCTGAACGGTCTGAGCCAGGAAGGTTCCCAAATCGTTATTGGACTTATAGTAATACTGGTGGAGCGAAATATAGTCCACGTATTGGTAAACGTGATCCAGAACGGTTGCCTCCCATATGCCGAAGGTCGGCATCACAGCATTAGAGCTGCCGCATGCCACCAATTCGATGGATGGGTCGACCCACTTCATCGAGATTGCCGTCTCGGTAGCCAGCCGGCCGTATTCGTCGGCGGTCTTGTGCCCCATTTGCCAGGGTCCGTCCATCTCATTGCCGAGACACCATGTCTTGATGGCGTGTGGCTCGCGGTACCCATTGGCAATGCGCATATCACTGTACAGGCTGCCGCCGGGATGATTACAATACTCGACGAGGCTACGTGCAGCATCGATGCCGGCCGTCCCGAGATTGACCGCGAGGTTGACCTGGACGCCAGCCAGTTTGGCCCACGTACAGAACTCATCAGTACCCATCTCATTGGTCTCCAACGTCTTCCACGCTAGATCGAGCCGGTGCGGCCGTTTTTCTTTCGGCCCCACGCCATCGCGCCAATCATAGCCCGAGACGAAATTGCCCCCTGGGTAGCGGACGATCGGCGGATTGAGTTCGCGTACCAGATCAAGCACGTCACGCCGGAAGCCATGCTCGTCTGCCGTGGGATGGCTCGGCTCATAGATACCACCATAGACCGCTCTGCCGAGGTGCTCGATGAACGAGCCATAGAGCCGTGGGTCAACGACACCAATTTTGAACTCGGGATCCGCGACGATTTTCGCAGTCTGCATCGCTGTATGCTTCCTTTCAATCCTCTTCTAGGCTATATCGCGCTACATATACAAGCATTGGCGCTGCCCTGTCAACTGCGTCTTTCGGCTACCGCTTCACAAGACCGGCCTTAACAACTATGAAGCAGTCTGCCCAGATCCGGAAAGCGTGGCAAAAGTTATGCTCTTCACCTTGTTTAATCAACAATATGTTCGCATCGCGGCAAACCACAAGGAGGATCATGGCAATGAGTGCCGGTAAAGCAATCAACTTTGGCATCTTCGTTCCCCAGGGCTGGCGGATGGACCTGGTCGAAATTCCTGATCCGGTTGAGAAGTACGAGACGATGACGCGGGTAGCACAGGCTGCCGAGGGAGCGGGCTATGACTCGATCTGGGTCTTCGACCATTTTCACACGGTCCCTACACCCGAGATGGAGACGACCTTCGAGTGCTGGACGATCACGGCGGGGCTATCTCGTGACACGAAACGGATTAAAGTCGGGCAGATGGTAACGTGCAATGGCTATCGCAGTCCCGCCTTGCTGGCGAAGATTGCCTCGACGGTTGACGTCATGAGCCATGGCCGGCTGCTCTTCGGCTTCGGGGCTGGTTGGTATGAGCATGAGTGGCTAGCGTATGGCTTTGGCTTTCCGGATGTGCCAACCCGGATGGGCATGTTCCGCGAAGCGTGTGAGATCATCCACCGGATGTGGACAGAAGATTATCCGGTGTTCAAAGGGAAGTACTACTCGATCGACAAGCCGATCAACGAGCCAAAAGGCGTGCAGAAACCGCACCCGCCTTTCTGGATCGGGGGTGGCGGCGAGAAAGTGACGCTCAAACTGGTAGCAAAATGGGGCGACGCCTGCAACTTAGGCAGCGCCGATCTCGAGCAGTTTCGGCATAAGCTTGACGTGCTGAAGCAGCATTGTGAGGAGGTCGGCCGCGACTACGACAGTATCGTGCGCTCGACTGGCGTCACCGTGCATCTGATCCAAAATGAAAAAGATGCCGAGAAGGAAACGGCGCAGGCCCGTGGCAAAACGGTCTACGAGCAATATGCTAAGGACACCATCGTAGGTACACCCGATATGGTGGTCGAGCGGCTGCAAAAGGTTGTGGATGCGGGCGCCGATTACTTCATCGTTTCCCTGCCGCGCATCGCCTACAACCAGGAAGTGGTGCAGCAATTTGCGCAGGAAGTGATGCCACATTTCCAGTAATAAGGAACCCGACCTTATGGACCTTGGGCTAAAGGACAAAGTTGCGGTCATCACGGGCGGGAGCGTGGGCATCGGGCTCGCCATCGCCCGCGCGCTCGCGGCCGAAGGAGTGCATGTGGCATTGTGTGCCCGCAACCAGGAGCGTGTGCTGGAGGTTGCCCGATCACTGCGCGACGAATACGGGGTGCGGGCACTTGGTGTGCCAGCCGACATCAGTCGTTCGGCAGACGTTGAGCGGTTTGGGGCCGAGGTCGAACGGGAATTCGGTGGGGCCGATCTGCTGATCAACAATGCCGGGACGGGAAGTGAAGAGACGGTAATGGAGGCCAGCGACGAGCGGTGGCAGTATTACTGGGAGTTGCATGTCATGGCTGCCGTACGACTCGCGCGAGCCCTCGCACCATCTATGCAACGCCGAGGCGGCGGTGCAATTTTGCATAATGCCTCGATCTGCGCAACGCAGCCCCTCGGCTACGAGCCGATCTATAATGTGACGAAAGCGGCCTTGGTCATGTTCTCGAAATGCCTCGCCAACGAATTGATCCCCTTTAACATTCGGGTCAATACCGTGAATCCAGGCCTGGTCATGACGCCGGATTGGCAAAAGACTGCAAAGTTACTCACGGCAGGCAAAGATATTAGTTGGGAGGCATATCTCGACCAGATTGCCAAGGATAACGCGCCGATCGGCCGCTTTGCGACACCGGAGGAAATCGCGAACCTTTTTGTCTTTTTGTGTTCCCCGCGCGCCAGTTATTGTGTCGGTTCGACCTACTACATCGACGGCGGCTGGCTGCGTACAACAACTTAACCGAGGAGATAGAACCATGGAGTATCGTTCACTAGGTCGCACCGGAGTACAGGTCACTACTCTTTGCCTGGGCTGTATGATGTTTGGCGGGAAAACAAGCCCGGAAGACTCGTACGCCATCATTGATAAAGCAATCGACGCTGGCATCAACTTTTTAGACACGGCCAACGTCTACAGCCGTGGTCGCAGCGAAGAAGTGACCGGTGAGGCGCTGAAACGGAATGGTAAACGGCAGCACATTGTCCTCGCTACCAAGGTCCATGGCGAGATGGCAGATAATGAGCCAAATGCTTCGGGCAATAGTCGCCGTCATATTATTGAACAGTGTGATGCCAGCTTGCGTCGCCTGCAAACGGACTATATCGACCTGTATCAGATCCATCGCCCGCAACCAGGGATCCCGATCGACGAAACACTGCGGGCATTGGACGATCTCATCCATGCCGGCAAAGTACGCTACATTGGCACGAGCACATTCGCGGCCTGGCAGGTTCTGGAGTCATTGTGGGTATCGAAGGAGTTAAATCTCAATCGCTTTGTTTGTGAGCAACCACCATATAACTTGCTGGATCGCCGCATTGAGCGTGAACTCCTACCGCTGGCCCAGACGTACGGCATCGCCACTATTCCCTGGAGTCCGTTGGCCGGTGGGCTACTGACCGGCAAGTACAGCCGTGCGACGCCCGCGCCCTCCGGCACCCGCTTCGCCGATATGGCTACGAATCCCATGTTGCAACGACGCATGAATGAAGGTGTCTTTGATGTCGTGGAGGGATTGCAGCCGTTAGTTAAGGCCAAGGAATGCACGATGTCACAGTTCGCGCTGGCCTGGTGTATTCAGCAACCCGGCGTTACCAGTCCGATCATCGGCCCACGCACCATGGAACAACTCGACGATAACCTTGCAGCACTCGAGGTCAAGATTACGGACGAGGACCGCAAGCGCATTGACGAAATTGTCCCACCCGGTCGTATGGTTGCACCCTACTACGAAGCCGAGTTCGGCCCTCATCCATACCGCTGGTAGAGGCCACCTCTCGTACAAGCGCGCTGAGCCATGTGGTTCAGCGCGCCACGTCTCTTAGAAGTACTCCCCATGATGCTACAAACCGCGCAAGCCCTGCTCGATAGCCTGAGCGCCGAAGCACGCACCAAGCTCCAGTTCCCGTTTGGAGACGAGGAGCGCTTCAACTGGTTCTATACGCCGGTGCTCCGGCAGGGCCTAACGCTCAAGGAAATGACTATCGAGCAACGCCGCGTAGTGCATGCCCTACTGCGGACTGCGCTCAGTTCGACCGGCTACTTAAAAGCGACCACAATCATGCAGCTCGACGAGGTACTGCAAGTCATGGAGCCCGACAATCCGGAGCGCGACCCCGAACGCTACTATCTGATGATATTCGGTATGCCCTCCGATACGAGCCCGTGGGGTTGGCGGATCGAAGGCCATCACCTTTCGCTGAACTTCACGGTTGTCGCCAACGACCTCGTCACGGTAACGCCCGCCTTCTGGGGTGCTAATCCGGCCGAAGTGCGCATTGGTCCGCACTGCGGTCTCCGTACCCTTAGCACAGAAGAGGAACTGGCCCGCGACCTCCTTGGCATGCTGGATGACCAGCAACAAGCCCGCGCGATCATTAACGTCACTGCACCGGCGGACCTCATTACCGGCAATCAGCGCATTGCCCGCCTCGCCACGCTAGAAGGACTAGCTACCGGCAAGATGACTGCTAAACAATGCGACGCACTGCTACGCATTATCAGCGAATACACCAACAACCTAGACCAACAGCAGGTGGAGGCCCAACTCAAGCGCATCCATGACGTTGGCATCGAACAGCTGCACTTCGCCTGGGCTGGCGGTCGTCTACGGGGCGAGCCGCACTACTACCGCATCCACGGTCCAACTCTGCTGATCGAATACGACAATACCCAAAACGAGGCGAATCACATTCATACGGTCTGGCGCGACCTAGAGTACGATTGGGGCGGCGACGTGCTAGCGCAACACTATGCGGAGAGTGAGCATCACCATACACGGAGTTAGGTCACCTCGAACACCGCACCCACACGAATCTCGAAGCCGTCGAGCAGCGCTGAGCTTGCCACCGCGCCACGCTCGAAGAGCCCGTGCTGCGCGTAGTGGTCGCCGTCAAGCGTCAATACGGTCACCGTTTCATCGAGCGGGTTGACGATCCAGTATTCGGCAATGGCTGCCATCGCATAGTCGGCGCGTTTCTCTACAGTGTCCCGTTCGGGATTGTCAGGGCTGACGATCTCAACCACCAGATCAGCACCTAGCCAAAACGCTTCCTGGTTGCGCGGATCGTGTTCATCAAGCAGCACGACCAGATCCGGTTCACGATAGCGGTGCGTGGCAATCTGTACGCGCAATGGGGCAAAGAGCACTTTTCCACCGCGTGGCCTGATGAACGCGACAAACAGCTCGTAGAGCAACGCAAGGATGCCTTGATGTTTGCGTGTTGGCATGAGCAGCACCTCGATTGTGCCGTCAGTGAATTCAATCAGCTGGTTGGTTTGGTCGGTCAGACCAAGATACTGCTCTGTGGTCCAGAGACCTTGGAGCGGCAGCAGATCAAGCTCGATCCCATCCGCCTTCCGCACCAACTTCAGTTCCAAGCTATGAAGGTCTACAGCCATGACGTGGTCCATCATCTATCGCGAAGCGTATCGCAAGTATAGCCTCCCGTCGCGTCGATTACAATCGTTTGGCGGAGCTTAATATATTAGTCATCCTGCAGCACTGCACTCCGCCCGCCGTCCATGAGGATGGTTGTGCCGGAGATGAAGCCGGCCAATGGACTACACAGAAATGTGCAGAGCGCACCGACTTCCTCTGGTGTACCGATCCGTCCGACCGGATGCAATTGCTCGATTTGTCTACGCTTGGCATCTGGATCCGGGAACCGGCCAAACCATTCGACGTTCATCGCGGTATCGATAAAACCGGGAGCGATGCCAACAGTACGAACATGCGGTCCCCACTCCAATGCCAATGACTGTACCATCCCAACCAAACCCGCTTTGGCAACATTGTAAGGGAAGCTGTTGGGGAGGATGGCGAACGCCTGGTTCGAAGCCATGATAATTACCACCGGCTGCTTGGCAGCGTCGAGATATGGTCGAGCTGCTTGTGCTACGCGCCAATGACCAGCTAGGTTGAGGTCCAAGTTGGACTGCCAGTTCGCCTCGGTACATTGTGCCGCGCCTACGTTAAAGTTCCGCCCAGCGTTTGACACAACGAAATCGATCCCGCCGAGCTGCGTAGCGCCCCAGTCAACAAAAGAACGAGCCGCGGCCCCATCACCGAGGTCAACGGCTTGGTAAAACGCCTGGCGCCCCTGCCCCTGGACACTCGCCACAAATGCTTGCGCACCCGTACTATCTTCGTCTTCCAGCCCACATCCCGCAACATCACAGCCAGCTTGAGCAAGCACGTGAGCTATTCCTGCGCCGATACCACTGCTCACACCTGTCACAATCGCGCGAGTGTCTGTGAGGTCAATGCTGAATGCCATGTGTACGTAACCCCTTCACTATCAGCACCTATCAGGATGCTTCGCCTGCGCGTAGATTCGCTCGAACTCGCGCGTATACTCCTGCGCAACGCCTCCATCCTCGATCATGAGCACATTTTCGTCGTTCTGCCGCTGTGCAGCTGCAGTCCAGTTAAACGAGCCAGTGATCACGACTGTGCCATCCAGCACCATCACCTTGTCGTGCATGTTGTAGCAGTTGCCGTCGAGTTGCATGTCCACCTTGACATACTTCAATTGGTCCAGGGTTGAGACGGCGGCGTGGGCATTATAGCTTTCCAGCACACCCCGGATGCGCACTTTGCGTCGTTGAGCATCGATGAGCGCTTGGGCAATCGGTTGGGAGGTGAAGGTGAAGGCCAGCAGATCGATACTGTGGTGTGCAGCTTTGATGCGGGTCACGATCTCGTCCGTAATCGGATCATCGGGGGCGAAGGCGTTCTCGACCGCCGCTTGGCCGAAGCGCAGGCGCGGGTGCAGCAGGGCGACGGGATGGCCAGGACCACCCTGACCGGCAAATAAGGCTGCGAACTTGGCGAGATAGTTGGCCGCTAAGTCGCGGCTGCTGATGCGTAGCATGTTATTGTTGTTGCGAAAGGTATCGTTGATGGTCAGGTTGGCCGAGCCTGTCCACACGATTTGCTCGTCGAGAACAATAAATTTGTTGTGCATAAAAGCCCGGCGGTGATCGAAGGTGACAGGGATACTAGCCCGTTGAAGTTCACCGATCATCCAGGCAGTTAACGGTTTTTCGAGGTTCTGGTCATCAACGACGAGCCGAACGTCCACACTGCGCCGCTTCGCCGCTTTGAGCGCGTCAGTAACGGTACGGAGATCGAGATCGAAACATGCAATGACAATCTCCTTTTGCGCGTGCTGGAGGTCGGAGATGATCACGCTATCAAGTCCGGCCACTCGGTCCGAGGGTTGCTCTTGCTGGTGGGGACGCGTGAAGTAAACGTGGTACCATGTACCTGCGGTTCCCCTCAGCGACGTAGAAAGATCATCTGGATCATGCGCGGGCAGTCCCCCAAATGCCCATAGACCACCAAGCACGAGGATGGCGCTGATAGCGACGAGCCACATGGACTGCGGAATCACAAGAGGCCGGTCGTGGGCTGGAGTAGCAATGTGCATCTTGCCATTATAGGTGAGTTGTCCAGCCGGACAGCCGGACAAGCAATGTCACCACAGGGCACAGATTTACCCTATAATCAAGCGAAACGAGGAGATGCCATCGATGGCACTGGACGAACAGCTCCAAAATGATATGAAAGCTGCTATGCGGAGCAAAGACACACTGCGACTCGATACGATTCGGCTGCTACGCTCAAACCTGCAAGCAGAACGGGGCGCAAAGCGGCAGCGCGCACTCGATGCATTGGTAGCCCAGCGCCGTGTAGCGCTGGATGCGATTCCAGCAAACGAGCTACCGCCGGAAGAGCCGCTCACCGAGGCGGAAATGCAGCAGGTGCTAGCACGCGAAGCGAAGAAGCGCCAGGACTCGGTTGAGATTTACACCAGAGGGGGACGGCAGGATCTGGCCGATCAGGAGCAGGCCGAGCTCGCGATTTTGCAAAGCTATCTGCCCGCACGGCTGAGTGTGGACGAGGTTCGTCCGATGGTCCAAGCCATCATTACGGAGGTTGGGGCGACGAGTAAAGCCGACATGAAAAAGGTCATGCCGGTCGTGATGAGCCGTCTACGGGATAAAGCCGATGGACGTATGCTCAATCAATTGGTAGGGGAGTTGTTAGGACCGTGATCCAAACACTCCATCAGATGTGGGACCGCGCGCGGCTGCGCCCATTGGAACGCCCACACTTGAGATTGTCGCGAGTCATACTTTTCGGTGCTCTATTTGGGGTCGTGCTAGGCGCGATTCTGGCAGTCCCGCTGAACCAAGCCGCACTGATCGCTAAGAATTTGCCGAGCCCCATTACCTATGAGGCACCGCACGATCTCATCTACACAAGTGATGTGATGACCCAGGCCGCACAACAGCAGGCGGCCCAGGATAGCAGCAACGTGGTGTACCACACCGATACATCGATCCTGGTGACGCAACGTGCATCGCTCGTAAGCACGTTGAATAGCATTACAGCCATCCGTAATGACCCGACGCTCGATCAAGCCAAACGTATTGCCACGATCACGGTCATCACGACGGTCGCGCTCACGCCCAAGCAGGCCCAAGCGATCCTTCAATTACCGAAAGATAGCTGGGAACGCGTTGTCGACCAGACGCGCCAGACCTATGATCAAATGCTGCGCGATCACAATAACACCTTCACCGACCAGGATATCGAGAACGTGCGGACGCGCGTGTTGCCATATCAGATGGTGCCGCCCGACTTCTCACCGGCGCAACAGTCGCTCATGATCACCTTTACGAGCGCATTTCTACGCGCCAATAGCACCATCGATCAAGCAGCCACGGATCAGAACCGAGCTAGTGCACGAGCGAGAGTTGAGCCGGTCAAGCGCACCATTGCACGTGGGCAGAACATTGTCCGGCGTGGCGATATTGTGACGGATGAGACCTTCGAGGCGCTGAGTCGCTTCGGCGTCGTGCGCGGCGCAGGCGGCCTGATCTCGACGATCCAGCAGTTTGGGTTAGGTGTGCTTGTAGCGGGCATCTTCACCCTGTACCTATCGATCTGCCAACGTCCGATCTTCAGTAACCGGCGGGCATTGCTGGTTATCGGCGCACTCTTGTGTGTGATTGTCCTCCTAGCGCGGGTATTGCTGCCGAGCTGGCATAGTACGCCATATATGTTTCCATTTGCCGTGGTCGGTGTACTCCTAGCGGTCATCTTCAATAGTGACATCGCGTTGCTCGCCACACTCCTGTTTGCGCCGTTGGTTGGTTTACAAAGTGAGTCCGCCTTAGGGCTCACGCTCGCACTGGCACTCGGCAGTGCTGCGGGTATTTTTACCGCGCACCGCGCACAACGGACTAGCACCTTCGCTTGGACGGGTCTCAGTGTGGCAGTCGTAACGATGCTGGCCGGCCTGATTTTTTGGGTCGACACAGCCAGCGATATGCAGTGGATCGAGAGTAACCCCTTGCTCAACGCCACGCTGATCATTGTGGTATTCAGTCTGATTAATGGAGCGTTATCAGCAGTCCTAGCGCTGGGCTCGTCACATTTTTTGAGCCGTGCCGCCAATGTCGTGACGCCGTTGCAACTCATGGAACTCGCCCATCCGAACCAGCCCTTGCTGCGGCGCTTGATGCATGATGCGCCGGGCACGTATCACCATAGCATGGTTGTGAGCAATCTGGCCGAACTGGCCGCTGAAAGCATCGACGCCGACCCACTGCTCACCCGTGTCGGAGCGTATTATCATGATGTGGGCAAACTCCTGCGCCCGTTTTTCTTCACCGACAACCAGCATGATCGCTCCAACGTACACGACCAGCTTGATGCGAAAACTAGCGCCTCCGTCATCATCGACCATGTGCGTGAAGGCACGAAGCTAGCACAATCCTACGGTCTGCCACAGCAAATCGTTGACTTCATTCCGCAGCACCACGGCACCAACGTCGTGTCATACTTTTACCAGCGAGCCCTCCAAGAAGACGCAGATGCTGATATCAAGGCCTTCTGCTATCCTGGGCCGCGACCACAAACCCGTGAAGCCGCGATCCTGATGCTGGCGGATGGGGTCGAGGCAACCGTTCGGGCGAGGTCACAGGCCGGCAAGCTCGCACCTGCGCGACCCGAGGGCGACGATCAGCCACGCCATCGTGATACGATCGAGGCTACGGTCGATCAGATCGTGAACGAGCGCATCGCGGCTCACCAGCTTGACGAGAGTCCACTCACCTTGCATGATTTGGCTTTGATCAAAGAGTCGTTTATCCATACCTTGCACGGTATTTATCACCCGCGGGTCGATTACGCCGAGCAGCGGAAGCCGGGCTAACCGATGCCTCAAGAGTACGATATTGTGATCGATGTCGACCCACCATATGCTGGGGAGGTCGAAGTTGGAGCTCTGGCAGTTATCGCCCGTCAGGTGCTCGTGGATGAGCAGGTAGCGGGGCCACTTGATGTAGGTATCTGGATTACCAACGCTGACGAACTACATACCCTGAACCGAAGGTACCGCAACGTTGACCGTACGACCGATGTGCTATCGTTTGGCGACGCAGCAGATGAACCGCTCATGCCTTTTTTTCAGACGCCGGAGGAGCCCCGCCATCTTGGCGACCTCGCCATCTCATACGAGCATGTAGTACAGCAAGCGGCGGAATATGATCACAGCCGGGAGCGGGAACTGGCCTACCTGCTGACGCACGGCCTGCTGCACCTGCTCGGCTATGACCACGAAGCGCCCGAAGATGCCCTCACGATGCGCCAGCATGAGGAAATGCACCTTCAAGCGTTAGGCATTACGCGCCATGCAGCTGGTCAGTAGCTGGCTGCTAGGCCGTGCACTCGCCTTTCGCTACGCCTTCGCCGGGATACGCGTCCTGCTGGGCCAACGTAATACCTACATTCACCTGTTTATAGCGCTCGTGGTGGTGGTGTGTGGCTTGCTCTGGCGCTTAAGCAGCGATGAGTGGCTGGCCCTCACGCTGATCATCACGATCGTGCTCGCACTCGAAGCGGTGAACACGGCCTTGGAAGCCGTTGTCGACCTAGCCTCGCCACAACTTCACCCTCTGGCAAAACAGGCCAAAGATGTGGGTGCGGCGGCAGTTTTGGTAGGCGCACTCGGAGCGGTGGTCGTCGCGCTCCTTATTTTCGGGCCCCGGCTGCTGGTGCTCGCGCGCTGGCTCACACGGTGAAGGTCGCGATCCTGGCACCCTATCCGCCCTACCCGCCACGTGGGGGTGGCCAGCAGCGGATGTACCAGATCATTCGCCAGCTAGCATCCCGGCATATGCTCCACCTCATAACCTTCACCCCCGACGACCGTGCTACAGTGGCGCTCGAGGCGCTGCAGCCCTTCTGCCGTATTACGACGGTGCCAGCACCAAGTCGCACTCGTCTTCAACGGTTGGGAACAACGCTGCTGTCGGCGCGGCCAGACATGCTATGGCGTGGCCATGCACCACTCTTTGCCGAGACGCTTCAACTTGTGCTGCAAACCGAACGGTACGACGTGGTGCAAGCAGAAAGCATCGAAATGACGCAGTATGCTCCACACGCTGCAGCAGGTGGTCCCCTATGGGTCTATGATGCCTGGAATGTCGAATACACGATTCAGCAACGCGCATTTCTGATGGACCTCCACCGTCCCAAGTGGTGGCTACGTGCCGGGTACTCCTTGCTGCAATGGTTCAAGCTGCGGCGCTATGAGCAGAGGCTACACCGCTCCTTCGCCGGAACCTTTGTCGTTTCGCAAGGCGATCAGACACTGTTGCAGCAACTCGATCCACAACTCGCAACGACCATCGTGGCGAACGGCGTCGATACCGGTTACTTTTGTCCGCAACCGGCTACCGTTCCCGTTCCAACCATCTTGTTTACCGGAACGCTGGATTACCGGCCCAATGTTGATGCAATTCAGTGGTTTGCGGCGACAGTGTGGCCCCATATCCTGAGGCAGTCACCTTCAGCACGGCTACGGATCGTTGGTCGCAATCCAGGCATCGAGGTACACGAGCTTGCCAGTCAAGCCGGGATCGAGATATGGGGCGACGTCGTAGATGTACGACCTTTTTTCAATGCCGCGAGTGTCTATGTCGTGCCAATGCGGATTGGCGGCGGGGTTCGGCTAAAGGTGTTGGAGGCATTCGCGCAGGATGTCCCAGTCGTGGCAACGGCGCTCGGGGTCGAAGGCATCGCAGGGCTCCAGCAGGGTGTGCAGGCCGTAGTCGCCAACGAGTCTGCGCCCTTTGCCGACGCCGTCGTACAGCTTTTACGAAATAAGAACCAGGCGACAACATTGACGCGTGCTGCCCGTGCGCTCGTACTGCAACGCTATGATTGGTCAGCGCTCATACCCCGCATGGAAGACAGTTGGATGGAGTGGCAAGCCAAGCGTGGATCGGCAAAGATCAGCTAAAAGTGCTACTGTTCCAGCAAGGTATCCAAGGCGACATTCCATGCTTGCATGCGCTCTACATCACCGCCAACGTCAGGATGATGGAGTCGCGCGATCGCTTTGCGCACAGCCGCTACTTCGGCCGGGGTGAGGCGCAGCATGAACATGACCGAGGCATTGGGCTCCCTAATTGCATCGGGCTGGTGCGCCCGTTGGCGCAAGCGCTCGCACTCATGCCGCAGTAACATATTCTCCTGAGTCGTTTGTACGAGGTTAGAGACAGTTTTAACATAGGCCTGTTCGGTCTCAGCATGACGGGCTTCGGCTTTCTGTAGCTGCCGGGTCAGCGTCTTGATCGCCAGCCGAAGCTCAGTCGCTTCACGCTCAAGCTCGCCTAAACGTCCGGGACTACGAAATGGCATGGCAAACGTGTCATCTCGTCGATCCATTACAGCCGTGCTCCTTGTACAAAGCTAGAGGATTCGAGTAGTATAGCGCAAAAGCAGCCCACAGGAGTTCGCTTTTACAGATTGATCCAGCGCCGGCAACGACAGACAGTACTCTCGTGGACGCCATGCTCGACCGAGCAGATCTAAGGCTTTCAGACTAAGAAGCCGATCTTAGCTTGCCTATGCCAAAGTTCAAGATAGTGCACTGATAAAGACACAAATAACACAGGAGTTCGTGCTTCGAGCACGAACTCCTGTGTTTGAAGGCGGGCATCACCGAAAGGTTAGCGTGTAACCTCTACGGTGATGCCCTTAGTCTTACTATGCATGGGCATCACCTCCTTTTCCCTCGACGGTCGTCTGCTAATGTGGCGAACGTCACGAGAGGTAGTATACCAGCCATCCAATGCTTGTCAAGCGGTCAATCCAAGCAATTTTAGGCGACTTTTCGAAGCTCGACATCCACTGCCTCTAGCCGTGAGCATGGGCGAAGTCATTCATGAAGTAGGCCAAGCTCTGGCATGCCTCAAGGGTTTGTGCATTATATAGCGAGGCGCGGATGCCTCCAACCGAACGATGTCCAGCCAAGCCGACCATCCCTGCATCAGTAGCAGCGCTCACAAACGCTTTTTCCAATTCCTCAGTTGGAAGGCGAAAGGTCACATTCATGAGGGACCGGCTGTCCGGCGCGGCATGACCACGGTAAAAACCGTGACTTTGGTCGATCGCAGCATACAAGACCGCAGCTTTGCGCTGGTTACGCTCCGCCATCGCCGTTAGTCCGCCTTGCGCTTCGAGCCACTGGAGCACCAGGTTAAGCATATAGACCGCGAAGACGGGCGGGGTGTTATACAACGAGTTATTCTTGGCGTAGGTCGCATAACGTAGCATCGTTTGCAGAGTTTTAGGTGCCGTAGCAAGCCAGCTTTCGCGAACGAGCACCACGGTCACACCGGCCGGTCCCAGATTCTTTTGCGCACCCGCATAGATCAATGCGAACTTCTCGGCAGCGAGTGGTCGGGACATGATATCACTGCTCATGTCGGCCACCAGCGGCCGCTCACCGACCTCGGGCAGCGCATGCCACTGAGTACCATAAATCGTGTTATTCGTGGTCATATGCACATACGCAGGTTGTTCGCTAAACTTGAGCTCCTCCGGCCGTGGAATGCGGCAGTAGTGCTCCTCGTGTGTCGTTCCGGCGATATGAACCATGCCCAACTTCGCAGCTTCCTCGCTCGCTTTTTCAGACCAAACACCGGTGAGCAGGTAGTCGGCGGTCTGGCCTTGCGCGAGAAAATTCATGGGAACAAGGGCAAATTGTGTACTCGCACCGCCCTGCATGAAAAGAACCCGATAGCTATCGCCAACTCGTAATAGTCGCTTGAAGCGTTGCTCCGCCTCGGCATTGATGACCTCATACTCTTTCGAACGATGGCTCATCTCCATAATCGACATACCACGACCTTGATAATCACGTAGTTCCTGCTGGACATGCTCCAGCACCGGCTGCGGCAAAATCGCGGGACCAGCATTAAAGTTATAGACCACGTGTGCCTCCTTCATAAGTGTATCGTTAGATACTGTACGGCAAACACATCGCCCTGTCGACCTCGCCCCACTCGGTCCCATCCCTCAGTCTTCAGCACTCGTGTTACACTGAAACTCTCAAGCATCAAGCAAGGAGTGTAGACTTGAAAGTAGCATATATCTTCGCCACCGGTGGTCGTAACGTGAGCTATAAACTTGGAAGCATGATTCTACCGCAGCTAGAAGGCAGACGGCATGGGGCGGATGTCGTGGGCATGTTCTTCTTTGATGATAATACCTACGCTTTGCGCAAAGGTGATCCGCTAGGTGAACGGCTCGCAACTGTTGCCCAGGAACTGGGCATCTTGCTGATGCTGTGTGACCAGTGTGCCCTAGAGCGTGGGTTGGCCGAGGGCGAGAGTGGTGCATATCGAGCAGTAGGCACCGTTGCGGGCGTACAGGTTGGCTGCTTCCCCGACTTGTATGCAGCCTTAGCACCAAATCCACCCGAAGCACATTATCACCCTCTAATCACATTAGCATCCTCTTACATGCCAATAATGAGCAAAACGTCGGCCAGTAGATGGGCCTAGTACTCACCTACCACGCCATATTAAGGCATCATTACACTGGATGGCTGTGGTCTTGATGGGAGGGATGGTGGCATATGACTTGCCAAATTGAATGCGGTTAAGTCGATACCCTGCTCGTTCATCGGAAGCAAAATCTTAATGCTGACGCACTCGCAACTCCGCCGCTTTGCCGTCGTTGATACACATGGACAGCGGGTGAAACTTATGGACCTAGCGATCGAGCTTGGCGATGCCGAGTATCCCGCCGTCGAGTACCTCCTCTTTCGGACACGCGACAAACAGGTCATGTGCTTGCCATGGAGGATGGTTCAGAGGGTAGATCCCGCACAACGTTGTATTGGGGTCCAAGATCTGGGAATGGCTGAGCCTACGTCGGCCGAGGAGCTGGGGCAGATGCTCTTGCTCAAGCGCGACATCTTGGATGCAATGGTGCTCGATCTGCTTAATCGCCGGGCCACGCGCGCAAATGATTTGTCGCTTGCCGAGGAGGATGGAACCTTACGTCTTATCGGGGCCGATACGAGCGCGTGGGGAGTGTTACGGCGTTTGTCACGCGGTAGGTTTGCGGGACGTAGTGACATCTATGACTGGAAATACATTGAGTTTTTGCGCGGCGATCCCCAAGCACCCCTCACAGGAGCAAAGTATTACCGCCGGATTGAGCGGCTGCCACCGGGTGAAATCGCTAATTTGAGTGACTCATTACCATACCTCCATGCCGCCGAACTGCTCCACTTGCTACCGGATGCAATCGCGACAGATACGCTTGAGTCGTTGTTACCCGAGCGCCAGTTGCAGGTTTTTGAAGAGCTTGACGAGCAACGAGCAGTTCGCTTCCTCGCCAATATGGCTCCGGATCGGGCCGCCGATCTGTTAGGAGCATTGGAGCCAGACGAAGCAAAGCGCTTTCTTGAGCAGTTACCCCTTGAACGCATGAATCCGATCATCGAGCTATTGCGCTACCCCAGCGATACAGCCGGCGGGATCATGACCAACGATGTGCTGTTCGTCGCCAAACACTTGACCGTAGCCGAGGCGCGGCAGGCGTTACAACCGCGACTCAAACGGCCGGATTTTATTTTATTCATTTATGTGGTCGATAACGTAGACACCCGACAGCTTTGCGGAGTTATCACGATCCGTACACTGCTCATTACGTCGGACGCCGAGTGCATAGAAAACATCATGAACCCCTACTTAATCACGATCCGACCACTCGAGCCGGCCGCTACGGTCGCCCAACGTGTCATCGATAGCGACCTAGCGGCGTTACCGGTGGTTGGGCAGCATGGCCAGATCGTTGGTGCCGTCACCATCGACGCGGCGATAGCTCAATTAGCCGTGGCCGGGAGCTATCGCCTGCCGCGTGTTTTCTCGTGAAAGCAACTCTGCCGCGATGAGCATACCGCCCGCACCGCAGGGTCTTGAAGCCGTCAGTGATCTACAGCCGCCACCTAGTGCCTTGCAACGGAGGCAATTCGGCACCGCCGGATTACGGCTCACCCTACGGGGGCGCACGATTCGTCTGCGTGGGTTGCGCCGTCCACCGACCGGCGCATTACGTTGGCTAGCGATCCTGGGTCCTGGCATCGTTGCCGGTGCTGCCGGCAATGACGGCGGCGCGATCGCTAGTTATAGCTCCGCCGGAGCGCAGTTCGGCTATGACCTCTTGTGGTTGATCGTCATTTTAACGGTCTCGCTGGCCGTCGTGCAGGAAATGAGCGCGCGGTTGGGCGCAGCCACCGGCCGAGGGCTTTTGGATTTGATCCGGGAGCGCTTTGGGCTCTCTTGGGCGCTGTTCGCGATCAGCATAGTGCTCCTCGCCAATGGTGGCTTGATTGTCAGCGAATTTGTTGGAATCGGCTCGGGGATGGAACTGATGGGGGTTAGCAAATATATATCCGTCCCCCTGGCAGCGGCACTGGTGTGGTTTTTAGTCGTCGTTGGGAGCTACAACCGCGTGGAAAAAATCTTTCTCATTATGACACTGGTCTTTTTTGCCTACCCCGTGGCAGCAGTTCTCGCCCATCCCCATTGGAACGAGGTAGCCAAAGGGGTGCTTATGCCCAAATTCCACTTGTCAGCCGGCTATATCACGGTCTTTGTTGGACTGATCGGCACGACGCTAACGCCCTATCAGCAGCTCTTTCAGCAAAGTGCCGTTGTCGAGAAGGGCTTAGCCCGTCGCCATTACGGACCCGAGCGTATTGATGTCTACGCGGGTCAAGTTTTTTCAAACTTGGTCGCGATCTTCATTATTATCGCAACGGCGGCAACGCTACACGCCCACGGCAAGACCGCCATAAACACTGCTGCGGATGCCGCCCAAGCACTTCAACCAATCGCCGGCAATGCCGCTAAAACCATATTCGCTGTGGGATTAGTCGGAGCTTCGCTGTTGTCGGCAGCTGTCCTCCCATTGGCGACGGCCTACTCAATCAGCGAGGCTTTTGGGTTTGCGAAAGGGGTAAGCCTCGATTTCCGGCGCGGGCGGGTCTTCTTCGGGCTGTTCACATTCCTACTACTGTTCGGCGCGGGCGTCGCCTTGATCCCCAATGTACCGGTGATTACGCTCCTGGTGGGCGTGCAGGTGTTCAACGGGATCCTGTTACCGGTCTTCCTGTTGTTCATCATGCTCCTGATCAACGACCGGCGGTTGACGGGCAACCTCAAAAATACGCGCCTGTATAATATTCTCGGCTGGGGCACCTTTGCGCTGGTAACCATTGCAGTCGTGGTTTTGCTTGGGGCGCAAGCGTTGGGGTTGTTCGGCCTTCAACTTTTTGGTGGCAGTTAGTAGCATGCCGCAGGGCGCGGCGCTATGTGGGAAGCGGCAGGGTTTGGTAAAAATGCCAAATCGTCCAGATTGCCGTGAGGTCAAGCGTGGCTAGACCAGCGACGAAGAGCCGGATGGCGAGCAGCCGGTACTGCTGCGGGAACAGGTACTGCCAGCCGCCGATCAGCAGCATGAGGAGCGGCACACTCGCCGGCAGGGCGTAACGAGCAGCCGGCAGCGTGGGTTGAGCCCAACGGTAGGGTAGCGACCAGCCAAGCGTCAATATCCATACGCCACCGGCTGCAACGGCAAGGAAGAGAAATGCCGCGTCGAGCGACCGCTGCTTGCCCCAGCGCCGCCGGAGCAGCCAAATAAGCGTACCTAGCAGGCTGACCAGTGTGACGACGAGCATGAGTAAGGGCCATAGGGGGCCTCTGATCGTCACTTGACCCCAGGCCAAACGGCTCCAGACCCCGCGCAACGCAAACGGAGCAACCGTTACGAGCATAAAGCGTCCGCTCTGCCCCACATCTAAGAGTGCATCCAGCAGCTGCGCAGGCGAACGCCGGAGTGAGCGACTTAGGAGACCTTCAAGCCAGGGACGGAGGCGAGGCCAGGCCATCGTCAGCGTCGCGTTCCGCACCATATTGGGTACTTGATGACCGGCCCATAGAACTTGCTCGCCGGTCTTGCCCACCAAGGTTGGCTCTGTAGCTGCTCCAAAACTGCCGGGAACCAGGATGGGATTACGCAGGTAGAGGCGAGTCATAACTGGTTGATCGATGTTCGCGATCAAAGCATAGTACAGGGTGCCGGTCACCGGCGACAGTTGGGTCGTCCAGCTATGAAAGGTCGGGGTCGTCGTAACGCTGATCGGATGGGTTTGAAAGCGCAACTCTTTGGTGCCGCGGGGGCTGAACATCAGGGCCGGAACGGAAGCTGTAATGGGCTGGTCGGCCCAGACCCACCCGCCCACCGTTATCATTTGCCCGGCCAACTGTGCTACGTTAGCACTGGGAATCGGATTCAGTAGATAGCGAGTGGGCGCGTGTTGGCGCGTCTCGACCATAAGAGCAGAGCGAGCTTGATCCCCAAGCGGCTGGACACGGGTAGCAGCGGACTGAAACTCGCCGCTAGGCCAGCGATACCAGAAGGCTGCGTCACCCCAGCCGAAGACCGCCACGACCAGGCAGGCCGATGTGCTTGCCCCCAGCAGCGCCATGTAACGCCACTGCCAACCACGTTGCACCCACAGCGCCAGCAGCAGGACTAGGGGGAGCAGGAGCAGCGCCAAAGCTGCAGTATTTTTCACGAACGGCGCAAGAACTGCGAGCGCGACCAAACCCAGGGTCCGATCCATGGTCAGCCCACAGCGAATTGTCCGCACTCCCAACCACAAGAAGCAGGTAAACAGGCAGATGGCACCTGCATCGTTATTGACAGCCGTCATGATATCGCTCAGGGCCGGGAACAGGGCGATGGCTAACGGCACCGCCCAGCGCAGCCCACTACGGGGGCTGGTGAGGTTACGGGTAATGCCACCGGCCGCAGTCACGGTCAGTAGGAATAACGCCAAGGAAACCAGCCGCGCAATATAGAGTTGTGTCGTCACATCGCGTTGCCGCACGAGGCGTAGCGGTAAGCTGACCAGCATATAATAAACCGGCGGGTGGTCAAGCTCCGACAAGCCCAACGACAGTTTGGCTTGCTCATCTTGCAGGTTGGGTTTGGGCAAGTTCCAGTAAAAGTTGTGAGACAGCATTGAGTTGATCACGGCACGCTGCATTGGGCGGTCAAATTCGTTGGCCGCTGGCAAATGGCCATGGTTGGCAATCAGCCAGGCATACTCGAAATGCGTCGGCTCGTCATAGTGCTGCCAGGGGGGTAAAAGCCAGAGAAAGAGCAGGCCTTGGAGCAGCGCAATGAGGCCGACAATGCTTGCTTGCATTGCTGTTGTGCGCTGCCAGTTGATCACTGAGCATTCCGTACGGTATGCGATGCATCTGGCACCTGGTCTGCCGGCCCATGAAGCCGCCACGCAGCCATGGTCAAGCCCCACAATGCCCACGGCAGCACGGCGGTGCGAACCATGCCCCAAGTCACAGCATCGGTGAGACCGTGGACCAGGAGCGCGATTTCGCTGGCGAGTAATCCTGCCCCTAAGCCGGTCGTCAAAGCTCCCACTCGACGACCGGCTTGGAAGACGTGCCAAGCGGCTCCGCAGACCAGCAATACCACGGACAGCCAAGCAATAAGGCCTGGCAGCCCAAGATCAACGGCTATCTGCAGAAACAGGTTATGGGCGTGAGGTATCCCGTTCGGCATCAGAAACAGTGGGTATGTGGTATCGACCAGGGGCTGAAAGCCACCCATGCCGATGCCGGTCAGCGGAAAATCTTGGATGATATAGATGGCCCGCGACCAAATTTCTAGCCGGCCATCCAGGCCACCTAGTGTGGGATTGTGTGACAAAGCTGCTACCGTTGCGGCACTTCCCGTTATGTTCAGAGCTACAGCGCTCAACAGCGCCCCTCCTACGAGCCACAGCCAGCCTCGCTGGTGACGAAGGGCGACAAGGCCGGCGAGGGCTACGCCAACTCCTATAAATGCCCCCCGTGATTGAGTAAGCAACAGCATGCCTCCGACGAGGAGAACGGTGCTGGCGGTGAGCAGGCGCTCAAGTGAACGAAGCTCGCTGTACCCGAACCAGAGGAGCGCGACGGCGAGAGGTAGGAAGAGAACTAACGCTCCCGCCATAACGTTTGCATTAATGGTATGGCTGACCAGTGGTTTGACAACGGTGTAGAGTGACCGAGGAATAAATGGCAGTTTGCCGGCGTCCGGTCCTGCAACGATCCAGGGGACTGCCATAGCCAAACCACTGCTGGCCGCCAGCACGCTCATCACGAGTCGGCGGAGCCTAGCAGCGGTCGTCGTCCAGTTAACCACAGCATAGTACAGCCCGATACCCAGCAATAAGCGGAAGACCTGCTCGCGGGTGATGCCGGGCACAGCAGTAATCGACACAGTGATGGGACATAGGAGCACGAGCGCGAAAATCGGCCAGTCGGCAGGAGTGCGGATGCTCAAACTCCGCTGCGCGGCCCAGCGTACCAACCAAAACCCAGCAGTGAGGAGTACGGCCCAGGGCAACACCCGAACCGACGCAACACTTAGGGCAACCAAGCCGGCAACGACCCAGAGCTCGGTAGCCATGATAACGCGGGCAACTGTTACGAAGGAGTCCCTGACCGCTTGGAATTTACCTGTTATTGAGCGCATCTCGTCCATGAGAATTTGTCATAGTTCTTCCTTAGTTTTCTTTCCATCACGCTTTATAATATATGCCGGTACACCGACAACCGTACAATTTGGTGGAACATTCTTAACAACAACCGCATTTGCGCCTATCACTGTATTATCACCAATGCTTATATTACCAAGGACTTTGGCTCCTGCTGTAATGACTACATTGTTGCCGATGGTTGGACATTCATCACGAGAATACCCAATAGTTACTTGTTGGTTGATCCAGCAGTTCTCTCCAATACTTTTAGCTGCTATTATCGTACTGAAACCATGTTGAATAAATAGTCCTGGGCCAATCGTTGAAGTAGGAATATAGAGGCTTTCCATCGGCTTATAAAATAATTCTGCAAGCTGTAACAAGATTTTAATTCCAATTCTTCGATCATTTCCAATTCTATAGTAGAATAGATTACGAAACTCGGGATATCTCCAGAGAAACCGAATCAGATATCGCCACTGGTTGGACTCTATCACAGCATGATGTCCTATAATCTTGAGCCATCTTTCTGTATCCTTGTTGACCACCGCGCTTTCACGTGAATGATGCCCTGTAATCTCGATCCATCTTTCTATATCCTTATTGACCACGACGTTTTGAGTAGAAATGCGTAGAAGGAGTACGTGTAGGAAGCCCTTCACAATCTGAAATATCCACTGGATTCTCTGGAAGCTTAGGATAGCCGTTTGATATTGATTCACCACGTACCTCTATAATAAACCGTCACAGTCACTGATCAGGCACCAAAGCGCGAACATTCAATCTCCGTTGCCTGATCCAGCGTATCAACCAAGAACCAACGATGAGGCTATGCCTCACTCACAGCCTGACGAAGGTGCTCACAGACATATGTCACCTGATCCTCCGTCATCACGCCCGAAAATGGCACCGCGAGCGATACATCACCGAGCTGTTCAGTCACGGGGAAATCACCGCGCTGGTAGCCAAAGGTGTTCATATAAAAAGGCTGCAGGTGGATCGGCGTAAAATAAGGCCGGCTCGGGATGCCGCTCTCAGCAAGTTGGCGCAGAACCGCATCGCGTCCGACTGGGGCAGTTATTCGTACGACATAAACAAACCAGCTCATGCGCGTCGTGGTGGCTACCACCTCGGGCCGCTCGACGCCAATGAGACCGGCAAGCTGCTCGTTATACCACCCCGCAACCTGCGTGCGCTTGGCCAACAACTCCTCAATCCGCTGTAGTTGGACCCGCCCCATAGCGGCACTCATTTCATCCAGCCGGTAGTTATAGCCGAGGCGCGTATGATTGAGCCAGGCATCAAATACGTCGCGACCTTGATTACGTAGACTACGAAACAAGTTCGCCCACTCTGCGTTGTCGGTGACGATCATGCCACCTTCACCGGTCGTCATCTGTTTGTTGGGATAAAAGGCAAAGACGCCAGCGTCGCCCAGCGTTCCGGCCATGCGTCCTTTATAGGTTCCACCGATCGCTTCACACGCATCCTCGATCACGGCAAATTTATGTTTGCGTGCAGTCTCAATCAGAGGGTCCATATCCGCAGGCTGGCCAAAGGCATGCACCGGCAGCAACGCCTTAAGCCGGTCGCCTGCTCCATCCGCCATACTTCCTCGTAAGGTGGGCGGGAGCCAGCGGTCCGCCGCAGTGCCACCACGCTTCAATCCATCGGCTGCCTCCGCTACCTGCGCCGGATTGAGATTACCGGTGGCGGGATCAACATCCACGAACACGGGAATTGCCCGCTCATACAAAATACTGTTCGCCGATGCAATAAACGAGAAGGGTGAGGTGATGACCAGATCGCCATCTTTGGCGCCGGCGGCGATTACGCAGAGTTGCAAGCCGCTTGTGCCCGAGTTCACGCCCACGGCATGGGAGCTATGGACATACCTTGCCATTGCCTGCTCAAAGCCATCGATCTGCGGCCCGATGCTGAGGGTCGAACTGCGCAGCACTTCATTCACAGCCAGAATTTCGGCATCCGTTATATCTGGACCAGACATTGGAATATGCATCGTTGTTACCTTTCGCCTGTACGCTTTAAAATTCGTCCGGGGACTCCTACCACAACGGCGCCATCCGGCACATCATCATGCACGAGAGTCCCCGCCCCAACAATACTTTCATTGCCCACGCGCCGTTGCGGCATAATGATCCCACCAATGCCGACGAAGCCCCCATCTCCGACCCGCACCTCCCCGCCTGTGTGTACCCCTGGGCCGAGATGCACATGGCTGCCGATATGGCTATGGTGACCGACTGTTGCTGCACTGTTGAGAATGACGTTTTCACCGATCACGGTCCCAGGACTGATTACGACATGTGCGGCGATCAGCGTACCTCCACCGATAACAACATCACGAGCGATGACCGCAGATGGATGGCAGGCAATGGCGAAACATTCACCATCTCGTCGCGCCTGTTCGAAGAGGGACTGGCGTATACGATTGTTGCCGATCCCCACAATGATGGCATCATGCGCAATGTTCAGCCGGTCGTTGAGCCGTCCCAACACCGGCAACTCTAAGAAGTGCTGCCCTTGCAGAGCGGGATTGTCATCTAGATAGCCGACCGGGAGAATGTCGCTATCACCTTCATGCGCGCACAGCAGAACATCAGCTACTTGCTGCGCATGACCCCCTGCACCCAAAATTAAAACTCGTTGCATCGGTTACTTGAATCGCTCCATGGTGGCATGTCCTGGCTGACTGATGCCCTCACGTTTGAGAACCTGCCGTATCGTCAGTCCCAGGATCCGCAGATCAAGCCGGAGCGACTGGTGATCAACGTACCAGACATCAAGCTCAAACTTTCGTTTCCAGGCAAGGGCATTACGTCCACTGATTTGTGCCCAACCTGTTATGCCGGGCTTAACATCGTGCCGTCGCATTTGTTCGGGCGTGTAGTGTTCCAGATATTGCACCAGCAATGGTCGCGGCCCGACCAAGCTCATCTCGCCTCGGAGCACGTTGATCAGTTCGGGGAGTTCGTCCAAGCTGCTGCCCCGCAAGAATTGACCAAAGCCGGTGAGACGCTCAGCATCTGTGCGGAGTGAGCCATCCAGGTTACGAATATCCGTCATTGACCGAAATTTGAGGAGCGTAAACGGCTGGCCGTGTAAGCCGGGTCGCTGTTGGCGAAACAATACCGGAGCACCGAGATAGCGTTTCATGAGCAATGCGATCACGCCCATGACCGGTGCAAGCACCACCAACCCAATAGCACTCACGACCACATCGAGAAGCCGTTTTCCAAAGCGATGATACATAGACCTACACTCTATCCATGGCAATTATTGCTTCTCGCTCAACTGAAGGATCGTCTGCTGGTACCACTGCCAGAATTGGGTGACACCTTCCTGCACAGATACGTGGGGGGTATAGTCAAGTAAGCGGCGCGCTTTGCTGATATCAGCATACGTATAGGCCACATCCGCGTCCATCATGGGTGTCGGCACGAGTCGGGCAGACCGGCCAGCGAGCTGCTCAACCACACGCACAAAATCAGCGAGCAGGATGGGCTCACCACGTCCTAGGTTGATGATTTCATAGCCCAGGGGTCGATCAGCAGCTGCTACAACACCAGCCACAATATCGCCCACATAGGTCCAGTCGCGGTACATTTGGCCATTGTTATAGAGTGGCACATCCTTGCCGAAGAAAATATTATCTAGGACCTTATAGGCCATCATGTCGGGCCGGCCGCGCGGCCCATACACCGTAAAAAAGCGCAGCCCCGTAAAGTTTTGGCCGTACAGGTGGTGATAGGTATAGCCAAGCATCTCTGCCGCACGTTTACTGGCCGGGTAGGGCGCTAGGGGACGATCAGCAACATCGGTTTCCACGAATGGCACCTGTTCCGTATTGCCATAGGCCGACGACGTCGTCGCGAAAACGACGTTTGCGACCTTATGATCGCGCGCAGCATCTAACAAGTTCAGCGTACCAATCAAATTCACGTCATAATACAGGTGGGGATCTTCAATTGAGGCCCGCACCCCGGCCATCGCCGCTAGATGAATCACCACGTCAAAGGCATGCTCGGCAAACAACTGGGCGAGCAGCGCACGATCGCGGATATCGCCTTTTGCAAATACAAAGTGTCCAGCGCCTTTTACTACACCCTGCATTTCGGCAAGATTGGCTGCTTTGCGCGCCGGGTCATAATAGTCATTCAAGTTATCCAAGCCAACGACGGTATCACCGCGCGCCAGAAGTACTTGGGTAAGATTGCTGCCAATAAAGCCGGCGGCGCCGGTCACTAGAATCGATTTCTTCATGTTGATGACCTCATTACACTACGGCTCGGCATACGTCTAAACCGAACTGTTTCATAGATTTCGAGCACCTGCCGTGCGCTTTGCTCAACATCAAAGAGTTGAAGGGCACGCTGTTGTCCCTGACGCGCCAGTGCTTGCGCGTGCTCCGGCGCACTTAAAGCAGCCAAAATGGCTATGGCTAGCTTAGCGGGGGAGCTAGGTGGAACAAGCCACCCTGTCGCTCCCTCTGTAACCAAATCCGGAAAGCCCCCCACATTGGTTGCAATCGTTGGCACTGCTAGCAAGAGCGACTCAGCTGCGCCACCGACATTTTCTGAATGGGACGGATGGACGACAACGTCAAGGTCGGGATAGAGTTCCGACACATCATTACGTGTACCGAGAAATATGGCGTGCTCCCCTAACCGCTTCCGCGCATAGGCCCGAACTCGTTGCTCATAAGCATGCGCATCATTCCACGCGCCGCCAATAAAAACGCAGGCAATGTCTGAGTTGGTCTTCAAGCATAACGCGACCGCATCGATCAAGTCCTCATGTCCCTTAAGTCCCCGCTTTTGTCCTAAAAACCACTTAGGGCCATACATAAATGCGACCATGCCAACCAGTTTTATATGAGGACTGAGGCCTAGCTCGGCTCTCAGCTTTCCTCCTTGGCCCGCGCTAAAAGCTTGTCGATCAATGCCGTAGTATGACAGAAACAGGCGATCAGGGGAGATACCTGACGCTCGGTATCGCTCGTAGGTCCACATACAAGAGCCCACCCAGTAGTCCGAAGGCCCGGCCGTCAACAGTTCTGACCAGCGAAAAAAAGGATGCTCTAGGTGTAAGGGGCCAGGCACCTGGAAAATGCGAGGAATGGGATGCGCTCTGCCCAACGCGAGACGCATCGTCAAGGTGGTGCCTACAAAGTGGCTATGGATAATAGTGGGCTCGACGCACGCTACCAGATCACGCAGTTCGCCGAACATCGTGTGGCAAAGCCATGGCTGCTTGATTGGAAAGTCAAGCTTGAGAGGATGGACCACAATTCCCGCTGCCTCATATTTATCTACAAGCGGGCCATCTGGCGGGAGGGCCACATGGACATCAACCCCTAACTTCACGAGCTCGCGCATCTGTCGCAACGCCCATGATGCCCCATGCGAGGTTTTGAGGAGGTGGAGAACTTTCAAGCTTGTTGCTCCATGCGCAGCCACGCTTCGGTGGTATGGCGTACGTATTGGTAGAACGCCAAGCGCCTTGAACTAAGCACCTCATCGCGATAGTCTTGCGCTTTGTTTCGGTTGCGCGCCGCCATCCTATCCATTCGCACGGGATCGCCTACAACCTGGGCGATCTTTTGTGCTAAAGCCCTTGCATCGCCTGGTGGAACGACATCTTCAGGGGGTAGCAATTCAGGGATACCACCAACAGTAGTTCCAATGCAAGGAAGCCCGCGCGCCATGGCCTCGATCATTGCTCGCGGCAACCCTTCTGTGCGGGATGGCATAATAAATAGATCGGCCTGATCTAATTGTGCATAGACTGCATCGCCGGCAGCTAATTGTCCGACAAAATGGACACGCTGCGCTATAGCGTTTTGCTTTGCTCGATCTTCAAGTTCGAGGCGATGCTTGCCATCTCCTACGATGACCAATTCTAAATTTAGGCCTTGCCGAATACACATACCTACCGCATCAATCAGCACGTCTGGTGCTTTATATAGTTGAGCAAGCGAACCAACCGTAACTAATCGCGTGACGTGTTCCTTATCCCGAGTAGCTCGCCGCGCCGACTTAAAGACGTTGCAGGGTAATTCAATACTCGAGTAATGAGTGGAAAATGCTGCGGACTGCACTGGATATCGTCGCTGTAGAGCTTGTTCTGTAACGTAAGCAACGGCACAAGCACCCGCACATTGAGCTCGTAGCTGGGCAGAAAAGTGGCTGCGAAAGAAGAAACGCAACGGATGTTTGACAGCGCCGGGGGCAAATACATCATAGGGATCACCGACAACCTCCGCTCCGTACGGATGACCAGTTGTGCGTAACATTGATAGGAGGGGCGACGCAATTGCCGAACTGAGGCGCACGATCACTGCATCACCATCAGTAACTGCTTCCCGCACAGCCCGTCGCACTTGTCGCATGACCAGAACATACTGTCGAGGTCCCACATAATAGGGGATAGCACAGCACGCAACGCATTCACCATCGACCCGTTTCCACCCATCGGGAACTGAAGGAACATCTTGTATTCTCGCGACAATCTTTACATGGTCGAAAACAGTTAGATAGCGCGTCCAGAAAGAATAGCTGAACATTGTGTGCGTCCACACGGCCCCATCGGGTGTTCGTGAAAAGCGATACTCAAGCACAACGGCGACGTTCACGGTTTATCTTTGCTCCTGAAATGTGGCGCCACGGACAGAAGTAGTTACAGTTGCTCGTTGCGTTCGAGTAGGCCGCTTATGCGGGATCCGTCGCTCAAGCAAATTTACACATATGTATGGCAACACTGCATACCACAGTAACGAACGAATCTGAGATGCTGCCTCTTGACGAACATAGAATAAAAAGAAGCTTAAAAACACAGCAACCATTGCCAACTTTGCAGGATTACTAGACGGCACAGCCCATAATATAAGTTTCCCATAAAGAAACCCAATGAACCCCAGGAAGAGTGGTCCGCCAAGCCAGCCGAAATTTAAGTATGCTTCGGCAATAAACGAATAGCCCAGGCCGCCTCCGTGAGCTGCAGTCTGTGGATCAATCGTCCATACCAACCAACTTGAGGGTAAGCCATGAGCAATAGTCGGATGAATGCTCCAGAAGAGGTTCGGAATGGCTGTAAGTAAGGCATAGAGATAGCCCACACCCATATCATAATTTCTATAGCTGGGTACAAGATTTATCGTATGGGCGATGGTGCCCATCGTCCCACCCATCTCTGATACCGCACTAACGGCTGGATTATCAATCGAGGCGTAGGCATTGACCAAAAAATCAACCGAGGAGCGGTTCGCTCCAGTAACATTACGAACGACCGCCACTAATGGAAACGCAACAAACAGCAGCACCGCACCTCCGACAATAAACAATGAGCGTGGGAGGGGACGAATTGCACTATGCCACAGCCATAACAGTGCAAAAAGTGGCAAGAATGCTGCAGACCTAGAGCCGAGAAACAGTTGAGTTGCGGAGTACATTACGATCAAAGCGACGGATGCTAACCGCATAGAGCGATTGTTTTTGCTGCTAGCCAGTAGAAATAATCCACCGGGAACAAGAAACCCGGCCAATACTTGCGGTGTGGCAGCAAAACTGGTGACGACGTCGCGCTGATATAGTGCAAAATACCCTGAAGAGATGACAAGAGCTAAGGCTTGCCGGAGGTTCCACAAAGCAGGAACACTAGAGATCATGACTAAACCAACTCCAATTCGGCGCGAGTTGCGGCCAAGTGCTATGAGCGTTTCTTGATCTGCTTCACGTCGCCGATCATCAATCCGTACTGTTAGGGTCGAAAGTATTGCCCCGAAATGGAATGTAGATAAGCATACTGTTACAAGAAAAAGCGTCTGTAAGGTCGTTTCGGACGAGAATGCGGATTTTAAGACGCCTTGATCATTAAGGTGGAAGATTTCAAGAAACGCTTGACCTCCGTTGAAAAGCACGGCAGCTATAATAAAAAGAATATAAGGGTCAAAGGAACGCTTTGTCAGCACGTTCCAGGAAAATACTGACCAAACGGATACTAGAGCTAGGGAAACACAAGCTGGATAAATGAGAGCTTCTGCTTCAAGGCTATACGCTGAATATACAAGACTGCAGCCCCCCAGCAATAGCAAGATGCCAGCTTGAATCATGAGAACATGGACATATCTGGAGGATCGCACCAAAGAACGGTTACGCATCATAATAGATATCCGTAAGTAACTTTATGCTATGTTTAATATTGAAAGAACTTCGCTCCATTAAAGCAACCGCTTCTGATTGACTAAAGGAGGTGCTCGTACCCCGCATCGCCAGGATTTCGTCAGCCCAGCGTCCTGGTGTAGAGGCTAAGGATAACCGGCATATAAGCGGTTGCACCTCATCAATCTCATCCGTAATAACGTCGGACAATATATACGGCAGTCCGGCAGCCTGTGCTTCGATACCAACCAGCGGCAAGCCTTCATATAGTGAAGGCATGACAAATATATCCATAGCACCTCGTAAGAGCCGTGGCACATCCTGACGTTGACCGGTAAACACAACCTGGTCCGTTAATCCGAGGCTTGCGACCTTTTGTTCAATGGCGGGTCGTAACGCTCCATCTCCCACTAAAAGCAAAAACATCGCTGGCTCCCGTTTTGCCACCTCCGCAGCAATATCTACCAGAAACGCATGATTTTTAGGATGAGAGAAACTGCCGACATGGCCTAGGACAAAAGCACCTGGCGGTAAGCCCAACTCATCGCGCACGTCTTTTATGTCAACTACATTATAAAATGGCCCGAGATCGATACCGCAGTGATACACCTGCCAATGCGGTTTTGAACCGGCAACAGACGCAAATAATGCCGTACCAGCCAGTTCACTTGCCGCTAGTCCCACAGTTCCATAGAGGTTAATCCATAACTTCATTAGGCGGAGGTAGGCCTTACGCGCCGGCCGGGCTTGCGCTTGCATGGCCGATGTATCGCTATGGCAATGCGCGATGCGAACAGGAATACCCGCCTGATATGCAAGTCGCAGTACAAGGCCGCTATAATGATGGACATGACTATGTACGACGTGGTAGGGACCATGTTCCCGGATGATGCGCTGAAAGTTTCGACTATAGATCCATGGTTTTGATGGATGTAAACACGGAATAATGGAGCTCCCCAAAAACCTAATTTCCTGGTCATACGCACCCGGCGCAACCGTATGCACTAAGAAATCAAGGTGAAACTGCTCACGATCAATCGACCGTAGGACATGCATAAGCCATGTCTCAACGCCGCCCCGGTTCATCGCGCCAACCACGTGCAAAATACGCGTCTGCTTCTTAGTCATACCGACCTTCAGTTGCTGGCAATACAAATTGCTCGGCTGTCATTATTAAGCCGTTTGCGTGGAGCGACGGGTAGATCTGGGAAATGTTAGAGCAACAAGTCCTACTACACCAAAGGCAGCGGACACCACTTCTTCGGCTGCAACCCCACTTAACCCATAACGAGCAATCCACAAGTAGCTCGTTAGAATAGAGACTAGAACAACTAATGTTAGAGCAACGGGCTGGAACTTAATACGGCGACAGGCAGTAGCAATATAGCCGAGGATTGAGGCGATGCTCCACAATCCACCAGCAAGCACCAGCCAAGCAAAAACCTGCCAGTGTTCGGCATATTCGGGTGAATACAACAAGCGTAGGATGGGTCTACCACCGAGGAGCACAATGACTACTGCTAGTGTACTTAGCAGGCCGGTTAGGCCGAGGAGGCGCATAGATAACAGATTGAACTCGCGTGTATTGTGAGCTGCATAATATTGAGAAAGGCGAGGTCCAGCAGCTTGTCCCAGAGCACTAACCACGGTACTTTCGGCGACCAAAAGATATGATAGCGCCGCATAGATACCCAGTTGGCGGCTTCCTAGCGAGTGCTCAATGAAGTAACGGGGAATGTTGACATTGAGCGAAAGCAGCAACATTGTCATGCCGAGAGGGAACGTAAGCCGTAATAAACGAACTGTGGTTTTGAGCGACCACCTTGGCTTGAAAATGACTTCTGTTTGGAGTTCACGCTCGCTGGAGAGGCGATGCTGAGCTACTTCCTGTAACGTTAGTAGAGCCTTGCGTGCATCATAAAAAAGCAGAGTAACAACCCAGGTAAGTGTTAAGCAGAGCAGCGCCCATACGATACTCTTCGTGAGGTACATCGCACTTGCAAGGGCGGCTAGCGATAAACCACCTTTAAGCATCATCGAGCTAGCTACTCGATCCATACGTTCATGCTGTTGCAGCAGTCCGTAGAAAACATCACTAACCGACTCGCAGCCTTTGGCGAGACCCATGATCAGAATGATGAGCGCTGTTGCGCCCCGGTAGCCAGATACAAAAGTTATGGCGGTGATCATCAGGAGAGCTACAACACTGCTCATGAGCCGTACGCCTAAGTAATCGCCAAAAACATATTCGCGTTTTGCATCGGTTGATTGAGCAGCCCGCATCTGCATGTTTGTAAACATGAAGACGGGAGCTGTAATCGCTAATCCAAGCGCGAATTGACCCACTAATTCTGGGGTGCCGATTTTTGCAATGACAATGAGCATACCCCATTGACAGGCAGCGTATACAATATTGCCAATAAAGGTCCAAGAAAAGTTAGTGCGTAGTGACCGGGGTTTGCTTACCGGTGCGACGAGAGTCTGCATTTGCTATCGGCCTTCTATCTGACTACTACATGATGAGTGTTGAATACCATTTCCGACATTAAGGTAAAGCTGCTAACGATGCGCGCGTTTCTTGATCCTGCGGGTCTAGTTCTAATACTCGGTTATATACGGATCGTGCCTCCTGGAGATTGCCCCTCGCCGTAAGAAATTTCCCCAACAACTTGTAGCCTTGCTTAATCTGTGGATCGGAGGCAATTGCGTGGCGGATAGCATCTTCAGCATTTTGGCTCTGCCCCAACTGCCACTCCAGCTTGCCAAGAGCTATGCTGGCCCAGTAGTGACGGGGATTGAGCAACAATGCTTGCCCATATGCTTGGACTGCCTCATCCCAATGGTGCTGCGACTCGAAAAACTGCCCGCTTCGTAGGTATGTTTCTGTTTTCGCCCACGGCTGGTTCGCAAATTGGTCAAGCCGTAACGCCTGCACATACGCAGACATAGCGGCTGGCGCATCTGGCGGAGTCATATGATTCTGCAAAACATTGCCAAGCCCGTAATACAATAGGCTTAGTCCAACGCGACCCGACGTTGCAGGAATGCCCCTCTTGTACGCCTCTACAGCATGTGGCCAGTCCTCACGCTTTTCGTACAACTGACCCAATTCGTACCAGATATCTCGATTATTTGATATGCGTTGCGTCACCTCACGATAAGCCGGCACAGCCTTTTCCCAATCTTCCGTAGTCACATATATACGTGCTATCGCATACCACGCATCACCACGCCGCGGATCCAGTATGGTGGCACGTTTGTACCAGACTAGGGCATGATCGTTATGTTTCGTGTTCTGCTCGCGCTCACCTTGATCAAAAAACCATGTCCCACCAATACCGGCAGCCGTCCATGCCTGTTTCACAGATGACTGGTCATTCGTGCTCATCATTTGCTCGTATATCAGACTTACTTCCCAAGCTAGTACTACATTTCGAGGCTGCAGCGAGCGTGCTTGTTCGAGGCTAGCAGCTGCGGCACTCCAATCACCACGCGCGGCATAGATTTCACTGGCAAGACGATATCCCTGTACCCGCGAAGGCTGCCAGACCGTCGCCCTCGCGATATATTTGAGGGCTTGCTCAAGTTGATGCTCGTCATCGACCATTGGTAAACTATCAGCTTGTCGCGGTTGCGGCCAACTCAATCCGGTATTCATCAACTGCAAGGCCCGTTGCTCGTTATAAAATCCCAACGCCATAGGAGTAAATACCCACATCAGAAACAGACTCGACGCAATCGCAACCAGTGCAAGGCCTTGAACACGATGGACACCAGAACGCATTGGAAGAAGGGATTTAAAGCTCAGCATTTCGCTCCCGATGACGCGCTACCCGGTGACCGACGTGTTCAACATTACTATTGAGGAGCCTCAAGTGTGCCAACCTAAACGGCTGGCTGAACCTAGCATGGTTGAGGCAACACTCGGCGCGTATCAACGACGAGGGCTGCCCTGTGCTGAACGTCTAGCCAATCGTATGAAGAATGATCGGTCGTAATAACTACACAATCCGCGTTTTCAATAGCGGCATTCAGATTGACGACGGCAGTCAACTCTATGTGCTCATGAAGTAGGGTTGCAACGTAAGGATCGTGATAGGCAACGTTGGCGCCTTTCTCTTGCAACAAATGAATGATATCGAGTGCTGGGGACTCACGGAGATCGCTAACGTCTTTCTTATACGCTACGCCTATCACCAGGACATGGCTGCCTTTGACCGGCTTCCCCGCATCGTTGAGTGCGTCCTGGACTTTCTGCACCCAGTAGCGCGGCATCGAGGTATTGACCTCACTTGCCAATTCAATAAAGCGCGCGGTGTAATTCAGCGTCTTCAATTTCCAAGAAAGATATAATGGATCGATCGGGATACAATGGCCACCTAGGCCGGGACCAGGGGTGAATTTCATAAACCCGAAAGGTTTCGTTGCAGCGGCATCAATGACTTCCCACGCATCCAAACCGAGCTTATCACACATCAACAAGACCTCATTGACCAGGCCAATGTTGACTGCCCGGAAGGTATTCTCGAGTAATTTAACCATCTCAGCGGCTTCGGAGGAGGAAACGGGGACAATCCGTTCGAGGGCCGACCCATAGAGGACTTGACCCGCTTGCAAGCAAGTTCGCGTTACCCCGCCCATGACTTTTGGCGTATTAATCGTTGTCCAATCTCTACGACCTGGATCAACCCGCTCGGGCGAGAAGCAGAGGAAAAAGTCCTTACCGACTTTCAGGCCCGCTTGATTCTCGCGGAGCCGGGGCAAGATCACTTCGGTGGTTGTGCCGGGATACGTCGTACTTTCCAGAACGACCAACAGGCCGGGATGCACGTACTTGACGATCTCATTCGCTGCATTAATGATGTAAGAGATGTCGGGATCCCCGGTTTTGCGCAAGGGAGTTGGAACACAAATACTCACGGCGTCACAGCTACCTAATGCAGCGAAGTCGGCAGTTGCCGTGAGTCGTCCCTCAGCAACTACGCGCTGCACGCGCTCTGAAGTAACATCCTCAATATACGATTCGCCGCATCCGATTGCATCAACCTTGCGTTGATCGAGGTCAATGCCTACTACCCGGAAGCCAGCTTCTGCAAACACGACGGCCAGCGGCAGGCCGACATAGCCTAAACCAATGATCGCTACCTGCGCCGTCCGATCTTGAATACGCTCGACAAGTTGAATAAAGGGTGTACTCATGGTTAGGTCTACCATTCCTGTGATGTGTTTACCTTCAAAACCTGCTCGGTTTTAGCAACGAGGTGCGTGGTTTGTTCCCGCCGGTTTACGATCTGCTGGGCTATCCATTCAAACCCGCTATTGAGTAGCAACGCGATCTCATGGGCTACCATCCGAACGTCTTTGATCGAGCCGTTAATCGGATCGGGGACATCATACTTATACCCCGCCATCTCACTCAACAAATGAACGTTACTCGCTACTTCAGGAAACTCGAGTTCAAGAGCTTCCCGCTGATCAGCAGTCATAACAAGCACAAGATCAAAGGATTGGAGCAACGCACGTGATACAGTACGCGCTCGGTGATGGCGGAGGTCGATGCTTCGTTCCTCGACCGCCAGCTGCACATTCCGTGGGACCGAGCTACCTTCCACAGTCCACGTGCCGGCCGATTCGATGCGCCATACTCTACCCTGATCACGCTTGCCGGCCTGTTGTGCAAACAAACCCATAGCAATTGGGGAGCGACACAAGTTCGCAGTACACACAAACAAGACGGCAGGTGTAGTATTCATAGCAAGTACGCTCACAAGCTACTGGTGCTGCGAGCTCTTGCCCTTGAGTGGTGAATCCCGTAAGGCCGAGATGGGTTGCACCTGTACCTGAGTCCCAGTTTGCTGATGCTTACGGCTTAGCCAGCTGGGAAGTTGCAGACGGCGCTTGTTATGTGACCCGTAATATGCGTTGTAATAGCCTCGATACGCGTATTCGTAGCGAGCACGGCGTGGAGAGATGTCATTGATCACCAAGCCAATCACGTTTGCTCCGACGTGCTGCAATTGCGCTACCGCCTGCTGGCAAGCAGACATTTTGGTGACATCGCTCCGTACGACAAGCACGACGCCATCAACGCGTTGTGCCAGTACAACGGCATCGGTGACCGGTGTGACCGGTGGCGTATCAATCAGCACAATGTCGGCTTGGGTTTGAAGCTGCTGCAAAATGCCGCGCATCTTTTCGGAGCCGATGAGTTCCGCCGGATTAGGGGGGATAGCACCGGCAGTGACGAGTGAAACCCCTTTGATACTAGTCCGTCGTATGACGTTCTCAAGCTCGCTCAGCGGTTGCTTAAACAGCTCACTCAACCCACTTCGGTTCGTTAGCTCGAAGAGCTTGTGCTGCGTAGGACGGCGGAGATCCCCATCAACGAGCATAACCTGCTGGCCGCTTTGTGCCAGCACGGCAGCGATGTTGGCACAAAGAGTCGATTTGCCCTCATCCTGGCTAGGACTGGTGACGAGTAAGGTCCGGATCGGCCGGTCTACCCCGGTGAACTGGAAGTTCGTACGCAGGACGCGAAAGGCCTCGGACACGGGCGAACGCGGCTGCTCTACGACGATCAGTCCCGATCGTTTGGTGCGGTCAATGCGCGCGATCAGCCCGAGGATCGGTAAGCCAAGGGCAACCGACAGCGCTTCGGGATTCTTGACACTGTCATCGAGCGACTCTTTCAGTAACACACTGCCTGCGGCGAGCACGACGCCCAGGATGGCAGCGATAAGCGCATTATACGCAATCCGAGGCGCAACTGGACGGGTATCAGCGATCGCCGGATCGGCTTGACTTATGCTAGAACTGGATTGTGCTTCGGCAAGTTGCAGTTGTACGTCGTTTTGAAGCAAGTTCGCATAAATGCTACGGTACTGGGTCAACGAGGCCTGCAGTTGGTCCTGTTTGGCTTTATCATTATTGGTTTGTGCCTGAGCAAGGCTGGCTTCGGTTTGATGAATCTGTTTGTCTAAGCCGCTCATCTGTTGCTGCAGACTGTCTTTAGAAATACCGAAGCGCGAAGCACGGGTGTTTTGCGTCTGGTCGGCCAGTGTGGTCGCCAGTGTATTCGCAAGTCTGGCAGCTCGTTGTGGATCGGTATCGCGGACCTGGAGCATAATCAACTGGGTGTCGCGCACCACCTTGACCGCTACCATGCTTCCGAGCTGGCGCGTCGTCATATGCAAGCCAAGCTTCTGAATCACCGTCGTGAGCAGTTGCTCAGTGGTCAGCAGTTGAGCGTAGGTTTGAGCCCGCCGCTCATCGAGCAAGGTAGACTGGTAATCTGCGTTGGCTTTCGCCTCGTCAACCAAGATGGTCGTTGAGGCCTGGTAGACGCGAGGTTGGTGATCGCTTACGACATACGCCGTTGTGCCGAAGATCACGGCGATCGTTACGAGCAGCCAAGCCCAATGACGCAGCATTGCGAAATAGTCGCCCAGTATGGATCTTGAGAGCATCGTTCTTCCTCACATGTGACGTAGCTGTAAACGGCTTTACGCTAGGCAATGCGCGGTAGGTAGTCTCCTTCGTCTTGGCGAAGCAGGAGACGTGCAGTGAAGCATGCTCAACGTGATGCTTGGAACTCTACCAGGAGTTATCCGAGCAGTACTGCCGAAAAAGTCCTAACACCGCTATCCCAGAGGTACTGTGAGATAGTGTCGGAATTCATAGCTGGTGTATACCCGTTGGGTCATTCACACAGTGTACTTAGGACTAGGGCACCGGTCGCTGCGACCGAGTAGACTGACCACGATGACGCGGGTTTCCTACTCACTTTATGTACGCTCAGTTGCCGCCCCACAGCAGCTATCAGGACGCATCACTAGGGAGGTCAAATTTACGATATGACACAGATGAAACACAGGCTCTATAGATTTGTTCGTCCATCACGCCTTCTGATAAGTGACATCGTGCTCCTGCTGGTTGCCGCATACTTGAGCTTTATGCTCCGCCTCGAACAATACGATATGGGTAAATATTGGGTTTGCCTGGCACTGTTCGCAGCTTCAGCGGTCCTGATCACGCCCCTTACGTTCCGTTCGTACAAGGTTTATGTCAATTATTGGCGCTATGCCTCGGTGCAGGATATGCTCCTCTTATGCCGGGCATTAACGGTCGCAGTCTCGCTGATAACACTTATGAATCTTGGGGTCGCGGTGGCAACAGATGGCAGAGTTGGCATGCCGCGTTCGATTCCATTCATTTTTTTCTTGTTGGCTATGGCGGCAACCGGCGGCCCACGCTTTCTGTTGCGAGCACTCTCGACACGAGGAGGACAGCAGCCAAGGCCAACCTATACCGGACCTGAGCGCCGGCGACAGCGTGTGCTGATTATGGGGGCCGGCGCAGCAGCGAGCATGATCGTGCGCGAATTGCAGCAAAACGCGCAACTCCGGATGGATGTAGTGGGGTTGCTGGATGACGACCCACGTAAGTACGCCATGCGGGTGCACGGCCTGCCGGTACTGGGGAACTACCATGACATCCCGCGCCTGGTCACCGAACACACTATTCAGCAGGTCATCATCGCCATGCCCTCGGCATCGGGCAAAACGATTCGCGCAATTGTTGATGTATGTAAGCAGGCCGGGATCGGGGCTAAGAGCATTCCAGGAATGTTCGAACTGCTGGATGGCACGGTGCCCATTAATCGTCTACGCGATATTGGCATCGAGGATTTGCTGCGGCGGGCACCCATTGAGACGGATATCGCGGCGGTACGTGATCTGTTGCGCGGCAGACGGGTGCTGGTGACAGGCGGTGGCGGGTCGATCGGTAGCGAATTATGCCGTCAGGTCTTACGCTGCCAGCCTTCCGAACTCATTGTGCTGGGACACGGCGAGAATAGTGTCTTCGAGATCCATAACGAACTGCTTAAGCAGCAAGGGGCCAGCCTGAAAGCTGGTAGCATCAATGGCACATCCCCAACCCACATTAAGACGGTGATCGCCGATATTCGTTTCCCCAAGCGCATTCGCTCCGTGTTTGAGCAGCTGCGGCCAGAGATTGTGTTTCATGCAGCGGCGCACAAGCATGTGCCGTTGATGGAGCTCAATCCAAGTGAGGCAATCACCAATAATGTGCTCGGCACGCGAAACGTCCTTGAGGCAGCCAAGGCTGTGGGCGTCGACCACTTCGTTATGATCTCGACTGACAAAGCTGTAAATCCGACCAGTATTATGGGCGCGGCCAAGCGCACAGGCGAATTATTGGTTCACCAAGCGGCCTGCCACACCGGTAAATCGTATGTCGCTGTCCGTTTCGGCAATGTGCTTGGCAGTCGTGGCAGTGTCGTGCTGACCTTTAAGCAACAGATCTCCGCCGGCGGCCCGGTCACCGTTACGGACACTGAGATGTGCCGTTTCTTTATGACCATCCCCGAAGCGGTGCAACTCCTGTTACAAGCGGCCGTGCTTGGGAAGGGTGGCGAAGTGTTTGTGCTCGACATGGGTGAGCCGGTTAAGATCATCGATCTAGCACATGATGTTATTCGCTTGTCGGGCTTAAAGGTGGGCGAAGATATCGATATCGCCGTGACCGGCTTACGACCTGGCGAAAAGCTGTTCGAGGAGTTATTCATCGAAGGCGAGGAGTATGAC